>BEHN01000001.1:300000-397756 GCA_002898535.1 bacterium HR11 | reverse complement strand
GGCGGTGTCATCCTTAACAGAGCGGTTCGGTCCGTGAGAATGGCGTCAAATCGACCTTTCCCACCGCCCGGGAAGCACGATGTTTCAAGGATACGGGATACGAGGTGCGAGATACGGGATCCCGAGGGGCTTGGGGCCTCGGGGACGGCTTTTCCCGTCCCGCGGCCCTATCGGCCGACGGCCGACCGGCCCATCGGCCGAATGCTTGAAAAATCGTCCTTCTCAGAGTATCGGAAAAGCTGAATTCATGAAGATTTTCCCGATCCGAACGGTTCTGTTAACAAGCTTGAAACATCGAGATGGCCGGACCATCGTTTTCCCGAATGGGAACCGCATTTCTCCCAACCGAACGGCTCTGATAAGGCAGTAGGGCAGTAGGGTGTCGGGTAAAGGCTTTGGACCCAGCTCTCAACACCCAAGACCGAATACCTAACGACCGTTCGGCCAAATGGGGAGGGAACGGGATGGAGCGTTGGGTCTACCCGACGACGGGTTTAAAACAGGCAGACCTGGAGGGGGGACGGGTCCGGACGACGCGGACGCCGCTCCGGGGCGAATACGCCTGGGACGCCGGCGTAGCCGTCGGACGATTCCTGGCCGAGCTGAAGGCCGGACGCCTGGTCGGCCGTCGATGCCGGGTCTGTCGGCGGGTGGTCGTCCCGCCCCGGATGTTCTGCGAGCAGTGTTTCCGTCCGACGGACGAATGGGTCCCCCTCCAGGACACCGGGACGGTCCTGACCTTTTCGGTCTGCACGGTCGCCTGGGACATGCGGCGTCTGGAGGTCCCGGAAGTCCCGGCCGTCATCGCCATCGACGGGGCTTCGCCCGGGATGGGGATCCTCCACAAGCTGGGCGAGGTCGGCCGCACGATGGACGAGGTCCTCGATCGCGTCCGCATCGGCCTGCGGGTCCAGGCTGTCTGGAAGCCGCCGCATGAGCGGGAGGGGGCGATCACCGACATCCTGTACTTCCGGCCCGTCTGAGGCGCGACGAACGCACAGGCCCTCGTCACCCCGTCACGGCGTTACGCCGTTACTTCTCTGTGGAGGAGGCCGACGATGCCCTTGAAGGAGCGCATCCCCCATCTTCATGAGGTCCGGAGCTGGCAGGGGAGCATTCAACTGGAAGGCGTCTACACGGCCGGGGTCGCCGGCGAGCGGTGGCTCCGGGGACTCCAGGAAGGCCGAATCTACGGGACCCGCTGTCCCCGCTGTCGATACACGTACGTCCCGGCCCGGCTCTTCTGTGAGCGTTGTCTCGGCCATCTGGGAGAGGCCGCCTGGGTCGAGGTCGGTCCTCACGGGACTTTGATGGCCTGGACCTGGGTCCACGTGGACCCCGACGGACGGCCTTTATCCCCGCCGCGCCTCATGGGCCTCGTCCGTCTCGACGGGGCCGACGCCCTGCTGGTTCACGACCTGCAGGACGGGGGTATCCCCCTCCGGGTCGGGCTTCGGGTCGAAGCCGTCTTCCGACCGCCCGCCGAACGTGTCGGGAGCATCCGGGACTTGGCTTACTTTCGGCCCGTCCCGTAGGAGCGCGGACGTTCGCCGGCGGGCGCTTCTCGTCATCCCGCATAGAGCGCCAGGTCCTGCTCCGTCAGGCCGACGAAGTCCCGGTAGGCCAGGAGTTGCATCGTGTAAAATACGGCCATCGCCAGGGGGGCCAGGATGAAGTACCCCACGCACAGGAGCAGGGTCCCGACTGAGCCGGCCGCCCCGATGAGCAGAAAGCCTGCCAGAGTGAAGAGTAGGAACTGCAAGAACTGGGGGCGTACCATGCCGATACTGGTCCGGATGGCGTCCATGGCCTTCATACCCCGAAACATGACCAGGGGCATCGCAAAGACGAGAAACGTCTGGGCGACGACCGGATAGACGATCAAAAACAAAAAGCTTAAGCACCAGAGAAAGCAGGCCCCGATGCTCAAAAGCGTCGCTAAGATCCCCGTCGGCTCAAGAGCCCCCAACAGGGGCAAGATGTACGTTAGCATGAGTAGCCCGAAGACCAAGACCGGAATCAGGGCCACGGCTAAGAACAAGACCGTCGAGTCCCCGAACCGCCGAAAGCCCTTAAAGATGTCGCCGATTTGGGCGGGCTGACCGAGGAGCCGCTTGGCCAGGTACACATATAGGCCCCCGGTCAGCGGGCCGCCGACGATCAGGACCGGGATGAGACACAGACCCGCGATCATCATCACCAAGACGTACACGACCCCGGCCAGGACGTACTCCAGCCATGCGGGCTGAATGGACTTCCAGGCCTCGTTGAACCAATCGCCGATTCGCACCTGGGGCGACCGTTCCATCGAATACCCCCACCGATTCGGAAAATTAGCGAGACCGGCATAGGATATAGGTGCAGGATGCAGGACGCAAGATGCAGGATGGTCATGACCCATCGGTACATGATACCCGGGTTGATATCTATGTCACTGAACTCCCCACGCCCGGGCCCGAATCCTCGATGCATCCGTACATGTCTATCCATGGAGGTGACGGCATGGCATGGGACGTTTTCGTGACCCGGCCGATTCCCGAGCCGGGCCTCTCGATGCTCCGGGCGCACTGCCGCGTGACCCTCCGGGAAAGCCGCAAGATTCCGACCCGAGAGGAAATCGTCGACGGCATCCGCGATAAGGACGCCATCCTGTGCCTCTTGACGGACCCCATCGACCGGGCGGTCATCGACGCCGCCGGACCCCGTTTGAAGGTCATCAGCAACTACGCCGTCGGATTCGACAACATCGACGTCGCCTATGCGACCCAGCAGGGGATCGTCGTCACGAACACGCCGGGCGTCCTGACGGAGACGACGGCCGACCTGGCGTGGGCCTTGCTTATGGCGGCGGCCCGCCGGATCGTCGAGGCGGACCGCTTCACCCGGGCCGGCCTCTATGAGGGCTGGGACCCCATGCTCCTGCTGGGCTGGGACGTCCATGGGAAGACGCTCGGCATCGTCGGCCTCGGCCGCATCGGTCAGGCCGTCGCCCGGCGGGCCCGGGGCTTTCAGATGCGGGTCCTGTACTATGACGCTTATCGTCAACCGCCAGAGGTCGAACAGGACCTGGGGGTGACCTACGTGGACTTCGACACGCTCGTCCGGGAGTCGGACTTCATTTCGATCCACACGCCCCTGACGCCGGAGACCCGCCACATGTTCAACGCCGAGGTCTTCCGACGGATGAAGCCGACGGCCATCCTCGTCAATACGTCCCGGGGCCCTGTCATCGACGAGGCGGCCCTCGTCGAGGCCTTACGGGAGCGGCGCATCGCTTATGCGGCCCTGGACGTCTTCGAACACGAACCGGCCCTGACGCCGGGCCTGGCCGAGCTGGACAACGTCGTGATCGTGCCCCACATCGGGAGCGCGTCTCTTGAGACGCGAGCGAAGATGGCCGAGCTGGCGGCGGCCAACATCCTGGCCGTCATGAACGGCCAGCGGCCTCCCCACCTGGTCAACCCCGAGGTCTGGGACCGACGGCGAAAGGGATGAAGGGTGTGGGTCCCATGAGACCGTGGGCGCATGGCGTCGCGCTGGGCTGTATCTTGCTGATGTCCCTCGGTCTGCACGGCGTCGGTCTGACGTGGTCGACCCGGCCCGGACTGGGCCTGGAGACCCGGTGGGAGCCCGACGAGCTGGACGAGCTGGCCCTCTTCATGATCTGGAATCAAACGTGGAACCCCCGGTGGTTTCAGTACCCGTCCTTTCACATTTACATGATTTTAGGGACCTTGGCGCCGCACGTACGGTTCTCGACGGCCTTCCGAATCCTGGATGCAAAGCTCCAGGATGACGCGGATTTCTTCGCCAGGGCCCGCATCCTGGCCCGGCTTCCCAGCGTCGCCTTTGGGGTCCTCCTGGTCCTATGGGTCTTCCTCTTGGGGCGGGCCCTCTGGGGTCCGACCGCCGGCCTTTGGGCCGCCTTGCTGACGGCCCTGACCTCGGGGCTGGTCACGTTCGGCCACTTGGCCGTGCCCCACGTGCCGGCCATCAGCCTGGCGACCCTGAGCCTGTACCTCTTGGTCCGGGCCGTCCAGCGATCCCACTGGGGGCTCTTTGCGGCGGGTGCGGCCGTCGCCGGCCTGGCGGCCTCGACGCTGTACAACATGGCCGCTTTGGCGGTCCCGGTCCTCGTGGCCCTGACGTTCCTGGCGATGGGACCGGCCGTTGACAGGGGTCGGCGGGCATGGAAGCGATGGGCCCTTCGGTGGCTGGTCGGTGGGTTCGTCGCCCTCGGCTTTTGGGCCGGCGCCTTTCTGGTTGGGACGCCGTATGCCCTGCGGGAGTTTCAGGAGTTCTGGGACCGCGGTGTCATGTACCAATACCGGTTCGCCATGACGGAGGAAGGCGGTCAGCCCCTGCGCTTTTCGTGGCCCCAGCACTTGCTCAACCTGATCCACAATCAGGGCCTGCCCCTGTTTGCACTGAGCATGGCCGGCGCCGTCTTCGGCTTCCCCCGGCGATGGGACGCGGCGGCCCGACCTCGGGTCCTGCTGTACGCTTGGATCGTGCCTTACTTCCTGTATGTCGGTACCTTTCGAATTTATCCGCCGGCCCGGTACATCCTGCCCATCGTCCCGGCCCTGAACGTGTTCGCCGGGGCCCTGACCGACCGGATGTGGCGAGCCCGTCGGGGCCAGCCGTGGCTTCGGGTCGGGGTCGCGGCGGCCGTCCTGTACACGCTGGGCTTCGCCGTCATGACGGACTGGATGTTCCTGCACGACACCCGGGCCCAGGCGACGGCCTGGTTCGACCGTCTGCCGGCGGGGACCCGGGTGGCCGCTTTTCATCTGAAGTCGTACCTTCCGAAGTTCCGACCGGACTTTGTCTTGGAGATGTACGACACGTTCCACGCCCTGGCCGATTTCTGGGAACGGGTGGACGGACCGACTTACGTCGTCTTGAGCCAAGCCAGCTTTGCCCGCTTCTTCATCGGGATGGCCCGGTCGCCCGAGGAACAGGCGGCCCTGGCGCGTCTGTTTCAAGACCCCTATCCCTATCGGCTGTGTCGGGTCTTTTACCGACACCCGTGGGTCCGGCCGTCGCTCGAGTTGATGCTTCGACCCTACTCGTGGAAGAAAATCCTGGAGTGGCTTCCCCTGAATCCGGAGCCCGAGTTCGTCTCGCCGCCCATCGTCGTCTTCTGCCGGCCGGCGACCCCGCCGCCTTACCGGGAGGCCGTCGGCTATCCCCGGTAGAAGGCCCGGATGCGGTCGGCCACGTACTCGACGGCCGCCTCGGACAGCTCGGGATACATCGGCAGGGAGAGGACTTCTCGGACGATGCGCTCCGTGACGGGCAAGGCCCCCCGGTCCAGATGACGGTAGGCGGGCTGTTGATGAACGGCCTGGGGATAATGCACCATCGTGGCGATGCCGTGTTCGGCCAGGAACGCTTGGAGGCCGTCCCGGTCCGGTGCCTGAATCACGAAAAGGTGATACACGGGCTCGGCCTCAGGGAGGACCCGCTGAAACCGGACGGGCGTATCCCGAAGACACGCCTGATACAGGCGGGCCAGCGCCCGACGGCGCTCGTTCCAACCGTCCAGCCGGGGGAGCTTGACCCGCAGGCAGGCGGCCTGGATTTCGTCCAGTCGGGAGTTCGTACCGGCCTGATCGGAAATAAACCGTCGGCGCCATCCGTACTCCCGCAGGAGGCGCAGGCGTTCGGCGACCGTCGGGTCGGCCGTCACGACCATACCGCCGTCCCCGTAGCCACCCAGGTTCTTGGTCGGATAGAAGCTGAACACGCCGGCGTGGCCGAGGGTCCCTACATGCTGTCGGCGGTAGCGGGCGCCGTGGGCCTGACAGGCGTCCTCGACGAGGTACAGGCCGTGGGCCCGACAGATCTCCAGCAAGGCGCCCATGTCGGCAGGATTCCCGTAGAGGTGCACGACGACGACGGCCCGTGTACGATCGGTGACGGCCGCCCGGACGGCCGCCGGGTCGATCGTCCAGGTCGCCGGGTCGATGTCGACGAGGACGGGGCGGGCGCCCGAACGTTCGATGCCGACGACAGTCGCCACGGCCGTATGGGAGACCGTGATGACCTCGTCGCCCGGGCCGACGCCGAGGGCCTGGAGGGCCAGGGTCAGGCCGTCCGTCCCGGAGGCGACGCCGACGGCGTAAGGCACGCCCAGGTAGGCCGCAAATTCAGCCTCAAAGGCCTCGACCTCAGGTCCCAAGATGAACCGCCCCTGTTCGAAGACCCGGTCCAGGGCGGCCCGAATCTCGGCCTCGATCGTCCGGTACTGCGCTGTGAGGTCCAGAAACGGGACGTGCATGACCCGACTCCGGGATGTACGGGCATACCGGGATGGACGGGCATAGATGATGCGGGATGTAAGATACAGGATGCAAGATGGGAGTGCGGAGTCCGGTCCTGGGGCCGGGATGAAGGGCTAAGGGCACCTGGCCCTATGCTCTTTGCGCTTTGCTCCTGATCCCGGCCCCGACGCTAAAGTGGGGTCATCATTTGACCATCGAGACGCCGAGAATGCGGAGAAAAAAGAGTCCGGCGTCCCCCGGCGGGAGGCCTGAGGCCCTCGGCGTCTCTGCGGTGGACGCTTCAGAACATGCCTAATCGGGTATGCAAGACCCAAGATGCGGGATGGGGGACCCCGATTACGGACCCCGGAAGACCGAACACCCAACGCCCCTAATCCCTACTTCGGAGTGGGCCGATGGTCATCGTCGAGGCGTGGATTCCGAACTTGGGTCGCTCAGGGGGCACCGTCCGACGGGTCGGTGTCGAAGTCCTGCTGGTCCTGGGCGGGAGTCTCTTCACGGCCCTGATGGCCCAGGTGGCGATTCCGCTTCCCTTCACGCCGGTCCCCATCACGGGCCAGACGTTGGCCGTCTTGCTGGTCGGAGCCGTCCTGGGTGCCCGACGGGGGGCTCTCAGCATGATGGCTTATCTGGCCGAAGGCCTGGCGGGGCTTCCCGTGTTTGCCGGCGGGACGGCCGGGGTCGGCCGCCTGTTGGGTCCGACGGGGGGCTACCTCATCGGCTTCGTCTTCGCCGCCTATGTCGTGGGCCGGCTCGCCGACCGGGGCTGGGACCGGCGACCGGCGACGACCGCTCTGGCGATGCTCGTCGGGAACGGGGTCATCTATGTTTTCGGCCTGCCCTGGCTCGCTCAGTTCGTGGGCCCGGCGCATGTCTTTTCGATGGGCCTGGTTCCGTTTATTCCGGGGGACCTCCTGAAGGTCCTCCTGGCGGCGGCCCTGCTCCCGGGGGCCTGGCGGCTCGTACGGCAATAGGCAGAGTGACGCTGATGCGACGGACGGCGGCGTTCGGATGGATCTCGGTCCTGATGGCGTTCGGACCGGCTCAGGCGGTGCGCCCCGACGTGCGGGCCCTGCTGGCGCATACCTATACCGTCGGGGACAGCATCACGGCCGGCTGGATGCATGGGACGTGGATGGACCGGTTTTCGGCCTGTGCGTACCCGGCCCTGATCGCCCGGCAGGCCGGGCTCCAGCCCTTCACCGAGTTCACGATGCCCCGGGTCTCCTTTCCGGGATGGCCCGGCTACAGCGGCCTGCGGACGTGGGTGCCTTATCCCGTATGGGTCCAGTATCCGGGCATGGGCGCGCTCGTCAATCCCGACGTACCGCCGCCCCTCCATAATCTGGCAATCCCGGGCATGGCTGTCCAGAACCTGCTCCAAGGGGAAGATCCCTCGTTTCCTCCCTCCGTGTGGGTCCTCCGGGGGGCCGGCTCCGTGACCGACCAGCTCCAACGGGCCCCGGCTCGGCTCGTGACCGTCTGGGTCGGGACGAACGACGCCGGCCTGCCCCTGGCCCTGGGGTCCGTCGTCCCAGGCCTGACGCCGACGCCGGTCGAAGTCTACGAAAGGAGCCTCCGGGCTTTTATGAGCCGAGTCTACCGACCGGAGGCTCAGTTCATCCTGATGACGGTCCCCGACCCGACGTGGACGCCCCGATGTCATTTGATTCCGCCTTACGTCCGTGATCCCCACACGGGCCAACCCGTCCGGGACGCCCGGGGTCAGCCGGTACCCCTCATCGGGCCCGACGGTCGGCCCCTGGACCCCTCGACCTGCGTGATGGAGCAAGCGATTCCCTACCTGCAGGCCGGCTACGGTATCCCTGCCGCCTACGGCGGCAACGGTCAGGGCTTGCCCCACTTTACCATCCTCGACCCCGACGAGCAGGCCTTCATCAACGCTCACGTCCGGGGGTACAACGAAGCCATCCGACGCATCGCCGCCGAGCATCCCGAGAACGTCTTCGTATTTGACCTCTACGCTCTGTACGACCGCATCCGAACCCAGGGCTACCTCATCGGCGGCATCCGCATCGATTTCAGTTACCCCCTGGGGGGCTTTTATGGCCATGACCCTTATCACCCGTCGCCCATCGGCCACGCCGTCATCGCTGAAGAACTGATTCGGTTCCTCCACGAACGGCTGGGTCTCGACCTACCGTCTCTGGACCTGCGCCGCTTCCTCTCGGGTCAGGAATGCCCGTACCCGGGCGTCCCGTCCCAGGGGCCGCAAGGTCCTACGCCGATGATGGACCGCTGGCCGGGGCTGGCCCGGCGGCAGGGCGGGGCGTATCATGAAGGGCCATCGGGCCGTGAGGCAGGTCGACGTGAAAGGTAAGAAGGTAGAAATTTGTCGGACAAGAGTCCCCACGGACCGTCTGGCCTTCTTCTATCTGCCGAATTGCCGAACTGCCCGACTGCCTGCCCCTTGAGGCACGCCCATGTACATCGAGCAACCGACGGCAGACGGGTACTTTGGTCCCTTTGGTGGCCGCTTCGTCCCCGAGATCCTGATCCCCGCCCTGGAGGAGCTGGAAGCGGCCTACGAACGGTGCCGGACCGACCCGGCCTTTCAGCGAGAGCTTCAGGACCTCCTGACGACCTACGCCGGACGTCCGACGCCCCTGTATTATGCCGAACGCTTGAGCCGACACCTGGGGACCCGCATCTACCTGAAACGGGAGGACCTCCTGCACACGGGGGCTCACAAGATCAATAACACCGTCGGCCAAATCCTGCTGACCCGCTACATGGGCAAGACGCGCGTCATCGCCGAGACGGGCGCCGGCCAGCACGGGGTCGCCACGGCGGCCGTGGCGGCCCGGATGGGCCTTCAGTGTTGCATTTACATGGGGGCCGTCGACGCCGAACGCCAGCGGCTGAACGTCTTCCGCATGAAGCTCATGGGCGCCGAGGTCCGCATCGTCGAGTCCGGGACCCAGACCCTGAAAGACGCCATCAACGAGGCCCTCCGGGACTGGGTCGCCTCCGTTCGGACGACCCACTATCTCCTGGGGTCCGTCGTCGGGCCTCATCCGTTTCCGATGATCGTCCGGGACTTCCAGAGCGTCATCGGTCGCGAAGTCCGTCAGCAGGTCTTGCTGATGGAGGGACGGCTCCCGGACCTCCTGGTCGCCTGTGTCGGCGGGGGGTCCAACGCCATCGGCCTGTTCCACCCCTTTTTAGACGATCCAGTCGACATGATCGGCGTCGAGGCCGGGGGGCGGGGCCTCGAGACGGGTCAACATGCGGCGAGCGTCCTGCGGGGGACGGAGGGCATCGTCCACGGCGCCCGGAGCCTCTTCCTCCAGGACGAGGACGGCCAGGTCTTACCGACTCATTCGATTTCGGCCGGCCTCGACTACCCGGGCGTCGGCCCGGAACATGCGTACCTGGCCCGGACGGGCCGCGTGCGGTATGAGGCCTGTACCGACGAGGAAGCCCTGGAGGGTTTCCGGCTCCTGGCCCGACTGGAAGGTATCCTGCCGGCCCTCGAACCGGCCCACGCGATTGGCTTCCTGGCGGCCCACCCGGAAATTCGCCGGCGGTATACCTGCATCGTCGTGAACCTCTCCGGCCGGGGCGATAAAGACCTCGATACCGTCCTGGGCGTATCCGGGGCGGAAGGAGGACCACCGACCATGGACCCCAGGCCTACCGGATGACCGGTTGGATTCATCCGGTTCGCCCCGTCTTGAGACGGGGCGCCAAGGCCCCTCTGGGGTCCGTGGTCTATGGTCTTCTGATGAGGGGTCCAGTCATGGGGGGACGCTCCCTGCAACTCATCGTGTACTACCCGTATGCCTTTCCGGACCCGCCGACCTCTCTGGACGTCTTGGAAACCCTCCTGGCGATGGGCGTCCCGACCGTCGAGGTCGGCTACCCCTTTTCGGACCCCATCGCCGATGGGCCGACGATCCAGAAGGCCGTCGCCTGGGCTCTGCGACATCGACCCCGACTGACCCGGCTCTTGGACGACCTCAGGGGGCTCTGCCGACGGTGGCCGGACCGGCGATTCTACCTAATGACCTATCTGAATCCCCTCCACCGGATGGGCCTGGAGCGGGCGGCCGCCGCCTCGGCCGAGGCCGGCCTGGCGGGCTGGATCGTTCCGGACCTGCCTTTGGAAGAGGCCGGGCCCGTCGCCGACTTCCTGGAGGCCCAGGGGTTGGCCTTGGTCCTATTGGCCTCGAACAATCTCTCGGATGACCGCCTGGCGGCCGTCGCCCGGCGGTCCCGGGGCTTCGTGTACGCCGTCTCGACCCTCGGCGTGACGGGCATGCGGGACACGCTGGACCCCCTCCTGGGGTCGTTCCTCCAACGCCTCCGGGCCGTCAGCCCCGTGCCGGTCTATGTCGGCTTCGGCATCTCGAAACCGGAGCACATCCGAGCCGTCGCCGACCTGTGCGACGGGGTCATCGTCGGGAGCGCCGTCGTCCAAGCCGTCCTGGACCGACCCGACCGGCCTGTCGAGGCCGTCCGGTCCGTCGTCGGCCCCCTCCTGGACGCCATTCGGGCTTTGGCCGGGACTTGACCGCTGGCCCGATGTCTTGGGCGGATGAACGGTTCAGCCCGTGAGAATGGCGTCGGGTCGGCCTTTTCCATCCCCCGGGAAGCACGATGTTTCAAAGGGATGAAGGGACGGGGTGACAAAGTAACGAAGTGACGAGCCAGGGTGATGGATGGTTCATAACCGCTATTGGCTCATAGCTCATGGCTCATAGTCCCATGAGCCATCAGCTATAAGCCATGAGCCCATGCGGCCATGACCTATGAGCCCACATGGGCTATGAGCCCATGTGGCGAAGGGTCAGGAAAGCTTCGGGGAGACGTGAGGACTGGGAACGATGGATGCCCCCTTGCCTTCTATGTCGGCCGCCGAACGGCCGAATTCCCGAACTCCCGATCGGAGGCCAACACCTGGAAAACGGACGACGGGTCCGCCCCCCGACACGTTGACGACGAAAATCCTATTGAGATATACTGGACAAGGGGTGGGAGGTACCTGACATGCATTCATTATCTAAGCTTTTTCTCACCTTTGTGGGGTTCGTCGGTCTTTCCCTGGCGTCTCCGGGCGGGGGGGAGGATCTACCGGCCGTGTGTGACTTTGCCGCCCTTCGGGCCCGCTGGCCGAAGGAATCCTGCGAGGCCCTGACGTCTATACAGGCTGGTCTCCCGGACCTTCTCCGACGGGTGCGCCCTTACACGCAAACCTATGTCTTGGTACTCCTCGACAGACCGGACGGTGTTCCCCGGGCCTGGGACGACCCGGTCTTGTCTCGCCTCCGGGTCGGTCTCCTGGCCGATACCCCGGCCGAGACGATCGCGGCCCGCTATAAGTTCGCCCAAGTCGTACCTTATCCCCTTTCGCCGGCAGGTGCGTGCGCGCTCTTTGCAGACCTTCATCGGGGGAAGATTGACGCCGGCCTGGTTTGGGCGCCCCTGGCCGGTTACTTCGTGGCCGTCACGGACGTGGAAAACCGCCTCCAAGCGCTTCCGGTCCCTCAACCCCTTCCGCCCCTGGAGTGGCCGAAATCCGCCTGGGAGGGGGCATCCGCGTCGGATTCGGACCTCTTCCGGTGCGCCGACCGGATTCAGGGTGTCTTGGAATCCTACGGCGTCGCGCCCGCCGAGTTACTGACGGCGAACGTCGAAGAGTCTTCCGTGATTCCGGACCAGCCCCCGCCGGAGGACCTGGCGGCGGCCCGGGTCGGGGAGGCGCTGTATTATCGTTACTGCGACCGGTGTCATGGGACTCAGGCCGTCTTAGGCCGCCGGGGTCTGGAGCTTCGACAACGCTTTCTCCAACTCAGCTACCCCGAATTCATCCGGGCTATCTGGGAGGGCCGGCCTGGCCGCGGTATGCCGGCCTATCGGGGCCTATTGGATAAGACCCAAATAGAGGCCCTTTACCAGTACCTGCGCGCGCTTACGCTGGGGAAGATAGCGCCCCGCCAGTCGACGGATTAATGCTGGGATGAAGACGAGAAATGGGACATGGACGTCCCTTAAAGGGCCTCGGTCCCGCCGGGACGCTCGCATGACGCTTGGCGTCCTGAAATCGCGGACCGAGGTCTTCGGCCTGTCTTATTTCTATCTCGGATGAAAGGGGGATTGGTATGGGGGTTCAGCGTCGGGCACTTGGCCAGGGACTTGGAAAGCAGGCCTCCGAGCCAAGCGGCCAAGATTTGGCCCCCGTCATCTCGTCACTTCGTCATGCCGTCACTCTGAATAACTATCCAAAAGGAGGGGACAATGCGCCGCTGGTCGATATTTCTGGCTGTCCTCCTGGTCGGGGTGATGGCCGGCGGGGCTGGGGGACAAGGCGCTCTACCGCCGGTCCATCTGGACAAGGTGAAGCTACCGCCCGGTTTCACCATCGACGTTTACGCCCGGGTCGTTGATGCCCGGTCGATGGCCTTGGGGGCGAAGGGCACTGTATTCGTAGGGACCCGTACGCATGGGAAGGTTTACGCCGTCGTCGATACGAACCGGGACTACAAGGCTGACGAGGTCATCACCATCGCCGAGGGCCTCTACATGCCGAATGGCGTCGCCTTCCGGGACGGGGCCCTGTACGTCGCCGAGGTGAATCGGATCTTGCGGTTTGACCGCATTGAAGACAATCTCAAAAGTCCGCCATCGCCCGTCGTCGTCCGAGGGGACTTGCCGTCGGACGCCCCGCACGGTTGGAAGTACTTACGTTTCGGCCCGGATGGCAAACTCTACTTCAACATCGGGGCACCCTGTAACATCTGCGAACCCAAGCCGGACCTATACGCCACGATCATGCGGATGAACGCCGACGGGACGGGTCTGGAGCCTTATGCGATGGGCGTCCGGAATTCGGTCGGCTTCGACTGGAATCCCCGGACGAAGACCCTCTGGTTCACGGACAACGGACGGGATGGCCTGGGCGATAACGTGCCGCCGGAAGAGCTGAACAGCGCACCTCGACCGGGTCTTCACTTCGGATTTCCGTATTGTTTCGGGAAGTCCGTGTCGGACCCCGAATTCGGGAAAAAGCGGGCTTGCACCGAGTTCACGCCGCCGGTCTTGGAGCTTCCGCCCCACGCCGCGCCCCTGGGCGTTCGTTTCTACACGGGCAAGATGTTCCCCCGGGAGTACCAGAACCAGATGTTCATCGCCGAACACGGGTCGTGGGACCGTTCGACACCGAGTGGCTATCGTATCACGGTCGTCCGCCTGAAGGGCGACCAGGTAGTCGGCTACGAGGTCTTCGCCGAGGGATGGGTCCAGGGAAATACCTATGAGGGCGTGTGGGGCCGACCCGTCGACCTGCTCATCCTCCCTGACGGCTCCATGCTCGTGTCGGACGACCAAGCGCACGCTATCTACCGCATCAGCTACAAAAAATAAAACACCATGACCGCACCTATCAGGGGGTGACCATGATGTGGGTTCGACGCTATACCCTGGTCGGATGGGCGGTCCTGCTCGCCGCCTTGGGCGGGGCCTTCGCACAGGACCGATCTGCAGAAATTTGCTCTCTTATCCAGCAGTTGGGCGCGCCCGACAAGGCCACACAGGACGCCGCTGTGGCAGCCCTGGCCCGTATCGGTACGCCGGCCGTGGAACCCCTGTTGGTAGCCCTGACCTTCCAGAATCCCTGGACGCGTGGGAACGCGGCCCTGGCCTTAGGGAAGATCGGGGACAAGCGGGGCTTTGAACCCGTCCTGAAGGTCGCTCAGAGTGACCCCCATCCGTCGATCCGGTCGACGGCCGTCTTGGCCCTCATCGACTTTGGGGATAAGGCAGCCATCCCCACATTACGACGGATCGCTTTGGAGGACCCGGACGCTACGGTCCGCATCCTGGCGCAAGTCGTGCTGAAGATCTTGGAAGCCAAATGAAGCCTGGCATGGGCTGGCCCGGTGGGAGGGATGCCCCTCCCACCGGGTGGCCGGATGGGGGGATTCCCAGGCACGCCTCTCCGATTTCTGAGCCCGGGGGCCCAGTGCCTTGCCAACGGCGTCTTGCATTCTGTACGCTGTATCCCTCGCCCCTGCCCTGGAATCGATGGAATGGATTCCCCGAATTTCGTCCGGGGAGGTAGCATGGCAGAACGACGGTTCATCCTGATCGCCGGCCGCACGGCCAAGCAAGGCCGGCAAATTAACGTCGGGAAAGACACGGCCGACTACGAAGAGATCGTGACGACTCTGACGATGCATCCCGAAGACATGAAGGCCCTCGGGGTCTCGCCCGGCGGGACCGTCCGGGTCCGGACCGAATACGGAGAGGCCGTCTTTCGATGCCAGGCGGGCAAGGTCCCGGCTGGCATCGTCTTTGTCCCTTACGGCCCGCCGACCTGCCGTCTGATGGGCGGCGATACGGACGGGACGGGGATGCCGACCTCCAAGGGCTGGGAGGTCGAGATCGAGCCCGTCGAGGCGGTCCCGGAGGGTTCTGTCGACCCGGCTGGAATTTGAAAAGAGGGGTCGCCTGGGGTATCATAAAGGTGCGCTTGGATGATCCGGTCGTCGGGTATCGGGGGCTCGGGACGGGTGTCTCGACCCCCAGGGCCCTCACTCTTTGAGTTCCATAGTCTGTCTGCGCCCACCCGACCGGTCTTTGGACCGGGATGCTCCCGGATTGTTCCCGGCGTTCCCAATCCGACGGTGCTCTCGTCTTGGTCCGTCTCGGATGGGATGCCGCCGGTATGATGGTCGGCGTTATGAATTCTTGCCCGTTATTCCGAGGGTCCCGTGAGGACGACGATGGAGTCGAAACAGGAGACCCGGGCCGTCTGGGATGGGTCGGACGGGCCGACCCGTGAAACGGCCTCGGTGCCGGAGGGCGAAACGCCGTCCCCGCCGGCCTGGGAAATGCTTTACGAGGGCGCTTACATGCCCCGTCGGGTCCGTGGGAGCTGGCGGGGCGGAGTCCTGGGCTGAACGTTCCGAGTCCCGTCCGGTCCGGACGGGTCACAGGAACGGTAAAGCCGGAGGTTGTGGATGGCCGTGACCGTCGTCCAGAACGCGACGTGTACCTTCTGTGGCTGTGTGTGCGACGACATCGAGCTCCACGCCGAGGGGGACCGCATCGTCAAGGCGAAGAACGCCTGTAGCCTCGGCGAGGCCTGGTTTCTCCATCATACGGCCGAGCGGCTGTATCCGGACGCCCTGATCGACGGGAAGCCGGCGTCCCTGGACGCCGCCGTCGAACGGGCGGCCGAGATCCTGGACCGGGCCGACCTGCCGTTGATTTACGGCCTCAGCAACATCACCTCGGAGGCCCAGCGGGAGGCCGTGTTCCTCGCCGAGCTGGCGGGCGGCATCGTCGACAGCCATACCTCCCTCTGACACGGCCCGACGGAGATAGCCGTCCAGGTGGGCGGCAAACCGGCGTGCACGTTGGGGGAGGTCAAGAACCGGGCCGACCTCATCATCTACTGGGGCGGCAACCCGGCCGAGTGCCATCCGCGGCACTTTACGAAGTACACGCTGACGCCCAAGGGGAAGTTTACCCCGAACGGGCGGAAGGACCGCACGATGGTCCTCGTCGACATCCGGGAGACGCCCAGCGCCCGGGCGGCGGACATTTTCCTGCAGATCCGGCCCGGTCGGGACTTCGAGGTCCTGACGGCCCTCCGGGCCATCATCAAGGACCAGCCCGTCGACCCGGAGCGGGTCGCCCAGACGGGCCTGACCCTCGACCAGCTCCGGGACCTGGCGGAGCGGATGAAGCGGGCCCGGTTCGGCGTGATATTCTTCGGGATGGGCCTGACGATGACGCGGGGGAAGTACATGAATTCGTCGGCCGTCCTGACGCTGGCGGCCGAGCTGAACGCCTTCACGAAGTTCATCGCCATGCCGATGCGGGGCCACGGCAACGTCACGGGCGCCGACACGGTCCTCCGCTGGACGACGGGCTATCCCTTCGGCGTCTGCTTCAACCGGGGTTATCCTCGCTACAATCCGGGAGAATTTTCGACCATTGACCTCCTCGTCCGGGGCGACGTAGACGCCGTCCTGGTCGTCGGGGCCGACCCGGCGGCGACGATGCCCCAGCCGGCCATCGAGCACCTGAAGCGGGTCCCGACGATCGTCCTGGACCCCAAGGTCAGTACGACGATGCGCATCGCCCGGGTCGGGATCCTGACGGCGGCGACGGGTATCAGCGCCGGGGGGACCGTCTACCGCATGGACGAGGTCCCGATCCCCCTCCGACCGGCCCTGCGGTCGCCGTACCCGACCGACGAGGAGGTCCTCCGACGCATCCGCCAGGCCCTGGCGGGCCGGACCGGCGGTGAGACATCGTCGGTCGGCGCGGACTCTTAACAGCACGGTTCACCCCGACGAAGGGGGCTTGGGTGCCGGCACGGACCCAGGCGGCGGGTCATACCCCATGGGGGGGGGGGGGGACGATGCTTCGCATCAAGGGCGGCAAGGTCTACGACCCCGTCCACGGCCTGGACGGGGTTTGCCGAGACGTCTGTGTGGCGGACGGTCGCATCGTGGAGGACGTGCCGGGCGGGCGGGTCATCGACGCCACGGGGATGGTCGTCCTGCCCGGCGGGGTCGACATCCACACCCACATCGCCGGGGCGGCCATCAACTTCGCCCGGGAGATGATCCCCGAAGACCACCGGCGGGCCGTCGCCCTGGCCCGCACGCCCGCCCGTCGAGCCGGCATCGGCGGCGTGGCGCCCTCGACCTTCGCGACCGGCTACATGTACGCTTCGATGGGCTGGACGACGATCTTCGAGGCCGCCGTCCCGGTCCTGACGGCCAAGCACACCCATGAGGAACTTCGCGACACCCCTATCGTAGACAAGGGCTGTTACCTCCTGATCGGGAACAACGAGATCGTCATGGACCTCCTGGAGGCGGAGGACTACGAGCGGGTCCGCCACGTCGTCGCCTGGCTGGTATGGGCCGCCAAGGCCTACGGCCTGAAAGCCGTCAACCCCGGCGGGGTCGCCGCCTGGAAGTGGGGCCAAAACGTCCAGGGCCTCTTTGAGCCGGTCCCCGGCTACCAACGGGTGACGCCGGCCCGGATCATCACGGCCCTGGCCCAGATCGCCGAGGACCTCGGCCTGCCCCATCCCCTCCATCTCCACTGCAACCAACTCGGCCTGCCGGGCAACTTCGCCACGACCCTCGAGACGATGAAGCTCCTGGAGGGCCGACGGGCGCATTTGGCCCACCTGCAGTTCCATGCCTACGGCGGCGACGACTGGTCCACGTTCCGGTCCGAGGCCCCGCGCATCGCCGAGTACCTGAACGACCACCCGAACCTGACGGCCGACGCCGGGGCCGTCCTCTTCGGCGACACCGTCACGGTCACGGCCGACGGGCCCTGGCAGTACCTCCTGTATCAACTGACGGGCCACAAGTGGGGCAACATGGACATCGAGAACGAGACGGGGTGCGGCATCGTCCCGTACGTCTACCGGGAGCGAAGCCTGGTCAACGCCGTCCAGTGGGCCGTGGGTCTCGAGCTTCTCCTGTTGGTCCAAGATCCCTGGCGGATCTTCCTGACGACGGACCACCCCAATGGAGGCGCCTTCTGGCGGTATCCGGAAATTATCCGCCTTCTGATGGACGCCGACTATCGCCGGGAGCGTCTGAAGGCCCTGCCATCCAAGGTCCTGAAGCGAATCGTCCTCCCAGACATCGACCGGGAATACACGCTGTCTGAAATCGTCGTCATCACGTCGGCGGGCCCGGCGCGGGCCCTGGGCCTCTCGCAAAAAGGCCATCTGGGCGCCGGGGCCGATGCCGATATCGTCATTTACGATGAGGACCCGGACCCGGGCCGGATGTTCGCCCGGCCCCGGTACGTCATCAAGGCCGGCGAGGTCGTCGTCGAGGACGGCGAGATTCGAAAGACGGTCCTGGGTCGGGAATTCGTCGTCCGGCCCGCTTACGACGAGGGCATCGAGACCTTTCTCCGGCCGCTCTTTGAGCACTACTACACGGTCTCCTTTGCGAATTACCCCGTCGAGCTGGAGCGAATCCATTCGGCCGAGGTCCGCCCTTGCGGCGCCGGACCCCGCTCTTAGGCGAGCGGGGCTTGGATAAAGATGGCCCATCTGCCTATCTACCCGAACGCTGAAGGCGAGCCCCTGGAGCGATGGCCGGAACCATTACCTTGAAACTTCGGGAGACGCCGCACGTCCCCTTAGAAGCCGAGGTCGTCTGTCCGGACGTCCTGGCCGGCAAGTCGCGAGAAGAGATCCAGGCCCTGCCGGTCTTTCTGGGGAAGCGGACCCGACGGCTCGGGGACTTCTTCGAGGTCGAAGTCGACGGCGACGGTGAAGAGATTCGCATCGAGGGCGACCTCCGAAAAGTCCGCTGGATCGGCCGGGGCATGACGCGGGGGCGGATCGTCATCCGTGGGGACGTGGGGATGCACCTGGGCGCCTTCATGCGGGGCGGGACGATCGAAGTCTTCGGAAACGCTTCCGACTGGCTGGGGGCCGAGATGACCGGCGGGCGGATTTACGTCCACGGGAACGCCGGCGGTCAGGTCGGGGCCGGCTACCGGGGAAGCCCCGTGGGCATGCAGGGCGGGACGATCCTCATCGAGGGGTCTGCCGGCCCGGAGGTCGGTATGCGGCTCCGCCGGGGTCTCATCGCCGTGGGGGGGACGGTCGGGGACTTTGCCGGTCTCCACATGCGGGGCGGGACGATCTTTTTGTTCGGCGCCGCCGGGATCCGGACCGGCGCCTGGATGGTCCGGGGGACGATCGTCGCCTTCCGGCCCGTGGCGCTTCTGCCGACCTTTCTCTACGCCTGTACGTACCGACCGGTTTTTCTGCGCCTGTACTTTCGCTACCTGCAAACTCTGGGATTCCCGATCCCCCCGGAAGCCTTGGAAGGCGTCTACCATCGCTATACCGGTGATACGGCCGTCCCCGGGAAGGGCGAGATCCTGCAGTGGGCCCCGGCATGACGGCCGGCGTTGGGAGGATAAGGGGCGACTGCTCGGGACGCCTGCGCTCCCTATTTCCCTGCCTGCCTATTTGCCCACTGCTGACTTGCCCCAAAGCGATAAGCGGCCTGACATCTTACGTCTTGCATTCGGTATCTTGCATCTTATACGGTAATGCCGAGTCCGCGGTCGCTGATTTCAAGGGGACTCGGCCGTGCCATTCATCGTCGAGACCATCGTGACGACATGTGATGAAAACGGGCACGTCAATTTTGCCCCGATGGGCGTCGAGTGGGGCGATGCCGTCATCGTCTTGAAGCCCTATCAAGACACGAAGACTTTTCGAAACGTGGTCGTTACGCGGCAGGCGGTCGTCAACCTGACGGACAATGTGTACTTCTTTGCGGCGGCCGCCATCTCGGACCCCGAGTTCCCCTGGCACCCGGCCCGCGTCGTCCGAGGTGCCGTCCTGGACGATGCCTGTTCCTGGCGGGAGCTGGAGGTCTTAGACGTCGATGCCCGGGAGCCCCGGGCCCGGGTGACGGGTCGGGTCGTCTACGCCGGGTTCCAACGGGAGTTCATCGGCTATAATCGGGCCCAGGCGGCCGTCATCGAGGCGGCCATCCTGGCGACGCGGGTCCGCTTCCTGCCGATGGACGCCATCCTGGCCGATTGGAAGCGTCTGCAGGTCATCGTCGATAAGACGGGCGGACCCCGGGAGCACGCGGCCATGGACCTCCTGACCGAGTATGTGCAACGGGCGGCCGCGACGCAGGCCTCATCGGAACGACCGCCATGACGGAGAGGACGATTTGGGTCCAGGCCCCTGCCCGTCTGCATCTGGGGATGCTGGACTTGGAAGGTGGCCTGGGGCGACGTTTTGGGGGCCTGGGGGTCGCCGTCGAGCGGCCCGTCGTTCGGGTCGCCGTCCGGCCGGCGTCCGACCTCACGGTCCGTGGGCCCTGGGCAGAGCGGGTCCGGGCTATCGCCGAGCGGTTTTTCGAGGCGGCCCGGACGGCGGGTCGGACCGTACCGCCGGGCGCGGCCATCGAGGTCCATCAGGTGATCCCGGCCCACGTCGGCCTGGGGTCCGGGACCCAGCTTCACTTGGCCGTCGTCGAGGCCCTGGCCCGGATGGTCGGTTGGGACCTCCCGGCCGTCGAGCTCTGCCGCCTGGCCGGGCGTGGCCGGCGCTCAGGCGTCGGGACCTGGACTTATTTATACGGGGGTCTCGTCCTGGAGGGCGGTCGTCGTACGGACGGGACCGACGCCGGCCTGGCGCCTCTCTTGGGACGGTACGCCTTGCCGCCGGGCTGGCGCTTTGTGCTGGTCATTCCCAGGGACGCCCGGGGGATTTACGGCGACGTCGAGGAGGAGGCCTTTGCCCGACGGGTCTCGATGAGCCCGGAGACGGTCGGACGGCTCTGCCGCCTCGTCCTGCTCCAACTTCTGCCGGCCCTTCTGGAAGGGGACATCGTGACTTTCGGACGCGCCCTGACCGAAATCCAGCAGATCGTCGGAGATGCCTTCGCGCCCGTTCAGGGCGGCCGTTATGCGAACCCCGTCTCGGCGGCGTGCGTCGAGGCCCTGCTTGAATTAGGGGCCGCCGGGGCGGGCCAGAGTTCCTGGGGGCCGACGGTCTACGGACTGGCGGCCGACGAAGCCCAGGCCGAGCGGCTGGCGGCGGCCCTCCGCCGTCGGTCCGGCCCCGACGGACGGCCGCTCGCCGAGGCGGCGACCATCGAGGTCGTCGCCCCCAATCATCAGGGTCGCCGGCTCTGGGTCGATACGGCGTGAAGGAGAGGAGGGGTGCCGTATGCGGCTGTATGAAGCCGAAGTCGAAGACACGTTTGCCGAGGCCTTCGAGATGTGGGCCGCCCGGGTCGTCATCACGGCCGAGACGGCGGCCTGGGCCTGGACGGCCGCCCAGTCCATGACAGGCTTTGCCACGTCGGTCATCGGCTGTGGCTGTGAGGCCGGCATCGAACGGGAACTGGCCCCGGACGAGACGCCGGACGGACGGCCCGGCGTGAGCGTCCTCCTTATGACCGTCCGGGCCGAGGACCTCGGCCAGCGTTTGATGGAACGCATCGGCCAGTGCGTCCTGACGGCGGCCACGACGGCCTGCTACAACGGCCTGGAAAGCGACCCGACCGTCAACGTCGGCGGTCAGATCCGTTACTTCGGCGACGGCTATCAGGTCAGCAAGCGCCTGGACGGACGGCGATTCTGGCGGATCCCCGTCATGGACGGGGAGTTCCTCGTCGAGGAACGCTTCGGCATCGCCCGGGCCGTCGGCGGCGGGAACCTCATCCTCCTGGGGACGGACGCCGCCTCGACCCTTCGGGCCGCCGAGGCGGCCGTGCAGGCGATGCGGACCGTCCCGGGCGTGATCCTGCCCTTCCCGGGAGGCGTCTGCCGAAGCGGCAGTAAGGTCGGCGCCCGGCGGTATAAGTTCCTGACGGCCTCGACGAACGACGCCTTCTGTCCGACCCTGCGGAGCCTCGTCCCAAACACGCGGGTCCCCCAGGGCCTCAACTGCACCTATGAGATCGTCGTCGACGGCTTGAGCCTGGCGGCCGTCGAAGAGGCCATGCGCCGGGGCCTGCAAGCGGCCGCCCAGAACGGGGCCCGCTACATCACGGCCGGCAACTACGGCGGCCGGCTGGGCCCCTACCAGATCCGGCTTCGAGATCTGCTACAAGCGATCTCATAAATCCGACCATAGACCACAGACCATAGACCGGTTCCGTCGGATTTATGAGACTGGTTCTAACATAGCAGAGCTGTTCGGTTCGGGAGAATGATGTCGGAACGGCTTTTTCCATCGCCCCCGGAAGCACGATGTTTCAAAGTCACGAAGTGACGGAGTGACGAAGGAACCCGGCCGGCCGATGGGCCGTTTTTATCCCAGCCCCGCTCGCCCAAGAGCAGGGTCATTTCATCTCAGGCCCGCTTGCCCGAGCGGGGTCGCGGCCATCCGGCCGCCCGGCCGTCGGGGAAGGGACTTTGATCGGAGGAGCGCAGGCGTCCCGCCTGTGGGAACGCAGGCGTCCTGCCTGCGGGTCCACGGAGGAGAACGACCGTGGCGAACCGATATGCGGATTGGTTCCGGCAGGCGGAGGCCGACTTGCGCCACGCCCGCCATGCTTTGGAAGATGGGGACTTTGAATGGAGTTGCTTTGCCGCTCAGCAGGCGGCGGAAAAGGCCTTAAAAGCTGTGTTCCAAAAGCTTGGGATGGAAGCATGGGGTCATACTCTTACGGCTCTGATCGGGAACTTGCCGCCGGATGCCCGGCCGACGCCTGACCTGATCGACTGTGCCCGAACCCTGGACAAGCACTATATCCCGACCCGTTACCCGAACAGTTTCGACACGGGGGCCCCGACAGATTTCTATACCCGGCAGGACGCCGAGCAGGCGATCCGTTGCGCGGAGGCTCTCCTTGAGTTCTGTCGTCGTCAAATCGGCTGACCGGGAACGTATCGCCCGGGCCGTCCGAGATTACGTCGCCCGACTCCGGGCCGAGCATCCTGAGGTGCGCCGGGTCCTTTGGTTCGGCTCCTGGGTGACGGGCCAGGCCCGCCCCGGGAGTGACGTGGACCTGTGCGTGATCGTCGCCTCTTCGGATAAGCCCCGCCGGGAGCGGATGGTCGAGTATCTCCCCGTCGGATTCCCGGTCGGAGTGGACCTGTTCGTGTACACGGAGGAAGAGTGGGAGCGTCTGAAACACGAGGCGCCGACCTGGTATGCCGTAATCGAGTCGGGCATCGAGGTCTGGGGGGATACGCCAGAAGGATGACGAGGAACGCCTATGTTGAATCGGCGGGCTTATGACCTCGTCCGGCGGATGGCCGCCGAGGCCGAGGCCCTGGGAATCGCCGTTCACGTCCTCCCCGGGGGGACGGAGGTCCTGGATTGTGGCGTGCACGTCCCTGGCGGCCTCGAAGCCGGTCGGCGTTTGGCCGAAGTCTGCATGGGCGGCCTCGGGACCGTGGCCCTCACGTGGCAGACGTGGGGGGACATGACCTGGCCAGCCGTGATCGTCTCCACGGACCACCCGGCCGAGGCCTGCCTGGCCGCCCAGTACGCCGGCTGGGCCGTCCGGCATGGAGATTACTTTGCGATGGGAAGCGGCCCCGCCCGAGCCCTCATCCGGGCCGAGATGGAACTCTACGAGCATCTCGGCTATCAGGAGTCGGCCGATGTCGCCGTCCTCTGTCTGGAAACCCGACATCTCCCGACGGCCGACGTCGCCGACTTCATCGCCCAACGGGCGGGCGTCGAACCGGCCCGTCTGGCCCTGCTGGTCGCCCCGACGGCCAGCCTGGCCGGGGGCGTCCAGGTCGCCGCCCGCTCAGTCGAGACGGCCCTTCACAAGCTTCACGTCCTGGGCTTTGACGTCCGACGGGTCTTGCACGGCATGGGCGTCTGCCCGCTCCCCCCGCCGGCCGAGGACGACGTTCATGCCCTCGGGCGGACGAACGACGCCGTCCTGTACGGCAGTCGTGTGTACTTAACCGTCCAGGCCGACGACGCCGAGCTGGAAGCCCTTGTGCCCCGGCTACCATCGTCGGCCTCGCCCGACTATGGGCGGCCGTTTTATGAGATATTCAAAGTCTATGATTTCGACTTTTACCGCATCGACCCCCTTCTCTTCAGTCCGGCGGAAGTCGTCGTCACCAACGTCGTCAGCGGGCGTAGCTTCCGGGCGGGCCAGGTCGACCCGGTCGTCCTGAAGCGGTCATTCGGGACAGGATAGCGGGTCTCAGTCTATCAGAGCCGTTCGGTGGGTGAGATCGGCAGATGGGCAGTCGGCAGGTCGGCAGATGGGCAGGTCGGGAGTTCGGGAATTCGGCAATCCGGGAATTCGGGAGTTCGGGAACCCGGGCATTGGGGGCCAGCCGGGGCGGGGGTGAAGCCTGAAGGCCAGCGCCAGCGGTCGGCGACAGGAGGGGGCGAAGAGTCAAGAAAGCTTTAGGGAGGCGTGGGGACTTAGCACGATGGACGCCCCCTGCCTTCTACGTTTGCCGCCGAACAGCCTTCCCGGACTGCCGAACTCCCGAATTCCCGAACTGCCGAACTGCCCTTTGCTTCCGACCCCGTTCTCACGGGCCGATCTGTAAATCCCGAATGTGGGCGGCTGTGATCGTACCCCGGTGGAGGGCAGTCGCCACGAGGACGCCGTCTACGCCGAGGGCCTCAAGCGTGCGGAGGTCCTCGACATGGCGGACCCCGCCGCCCGCCAGCAGGGTGAGGCCGGGGTATCGACGGCGGACTTCAGTCAGGAGGGCCGTATCGGGGCCGGTCTGCGTCCCGACTCGAACTAAGTCCAAGACGATGACCTCGGTCCACCCGGCCCGCAGGAGCTCATCGAGGACCGGCCAGGGAGGCCCACCGGCCCATCGAGCGTTCCGGGATAGGACCTGGCCCGTCCGCAGGTCCAGGCTGAAGACCCGTCGGGTCGGGGGTAAGGTGCTCAAGGCCATCAGGGCCTCAGACCCACGCAGGGTCTCGGACCCGACGACGACCCGGTGGACGCCGACGTCGAGTAGACGCCGGGCCGACTCGACGTCCGTGACGCCGGCGTCGACCATGAGCTGGGTCGCCCCATCCCGGACGAGACGTTCCAAGACGTCCCACTGGACGGTGCCGCTCTCCAGGGCGTCCAGGTCAGCGACGTAGAGTTCTCGAAGACCCAGTCGGTCTTGAAACGCCCGGGCGACGGCGAGTGGGTCAGGTCGCTCCGCCAGGGTGCTGACGACGGGCTGATAGTGAATTCGGTCGCCCCGGACGGCGTGGACTACAATACCATGCCGAACGTCGATGACCGGGATGACTCGCATGAACCGAACGCCTCGCGTCCTCGTCTTTGAGTTCGTCACCGGCGGGGGCTGGCCGCCCGGCGAGCTCCCGACCGGCCTGACCGCCGAGGGCCGGGCGATGCTTGAAGCCGTCCTGACCGACTTTCGAGCCTGGGGGGCCGTCCGGACCGTGACGACCCACGACCGGCGGCTGACCCGGCGCCCCCGGGGGGCGGACGTCGTCGTCGACGTGACGCCCGGCGAGTATGAAGCCGTCCTGACCGACCTCTTGGAGACCTGCGAGGCCGCCCTCGTCATCGCCCCAGAGACGAACGGCGTCCTGACCCGTCTCAGTGCCCTCGTCGAGACGGTCGGCCTCTTCATCGTAGGCTCGCGGCCGATGGCCGTGGCCGTCGCGACGGACAAATGGGCCTGTCACGAGCACTTCCGGGCCGCCGGCCTTCCGACGCCGGAGACCCGGCTCGTCCGCCGGGCCGACCTGCTGGTGGAAGCCATCCGCTTCGGCTTTCCCCTCGTCGTCAAGCCCGTCGACGGCGCCGGCTGTGAGGGCGTCTGTCGGGTCCGGTCACCGGAGGAACTGACCGTGGCCCAGGAGCTCTTGGCTCAGACGACCCGCTGTGAAAAGATTCTACTTCAGCGACTCGTGCCCGGCGATCATGCCAGTGTCTCCCTCTTGGTGACCGACGACGGGCGTGTTCGCCCCTTGAGCCTGAACGGCCAACGGGTCGTCCCCGGATGCCCCTTCACGTATCGAGGCGGCGTCGTCCCCCTACAGCATCCCCTGAGGGTCCGGGCGTTCGAGGTGGCCGAGGCCGCCGTCCGGCAGGTCCCGGGCTTGCGGGGCTACGTCGGCGTGGACCTGGTCCTGGCCGACGGGGAAGCGTGGCTAATGGAAATCAACCCCCGGTTGACGACTTCCTACATCGGTCTCCGACGGGTCGTCCCGTATAATCTGGCCCGGGCCATCTGGGCGGCGTGCCGGGAGGGCCGACTCCCGGAAGACCTGCGGTTCACGGGCCGGGCCGTCCTCACGAAGGTCCGGCAGGGGATCCGGTGTCAGGTCTTCCGGGAGGACGGGACGGTATAACGACATCATGCCGCTCCTGGGCGGTTCCCATGCCGGTGGCTTACGTCCTCCAAGACGGGCCTCGGACCGGGGCCTGGAACATGGCCCTGGACTTCTGGCTGTGGAAGACCCACGGACCGGACCGGCCGCCGGTCGTGCGGTTCTACCAGTGGGTCCGGCCCACGGTGTCCCTGGGCTACCATCAGACGGCGGAGAGGGTCGTGGACCTGAAAGCCTGCCGGGACCTCGGCGTGGACGTCGTCCGGCGTCCGACCGGCGGGGCGGCCGTCCTCCATCATCATGAACTCACGTACAGCGTCATCGCCACGCCGGCTCAACTAAGGGTGGCGAAGCCCCTGGAGGCCTACGAACGCATCAGCCAAGCCCTGCAGACAGCCCTTCATCGGTTGGGCCTCCCGCAGGCCGACATCGCACGCCCGACCCGGCCGGCCGGTCGACTCGACGGCTTCTGTTTTGCCGAGACGGCGCACTATGAAATCACGGTCGACGGTCGTAAACTGATCGGGAGCGCTCAGCGATGGGGCCGCTCGGCCGTCCTTCAGCACGGGTCGATCTTGTTAGACTTTGACTCCCGGCTGGCGGCGGTCTTCCGACCAGGCCTTTTCCGGCCGGCCTTCACGACGCTCCGGGAGGTATGCGGCGGGCCGCCGTCCCTTCGGGACTTGCGAGAAGCCCTGCAAGTCGGTTTTGGGACTGTCTTCGGATGGACGTGGGCGACTCCTCCCGTCGACCTCATCGATGAGGAAGAGGTCCGACGCCTCCAGGCCCTTTTCGAGATGAGCAGAGCCGCTTAGTCCCTGAAAACCCGGATGGATTCAGCCCTTCCGACCCTCGGAGGATGACGATTTCTCAAGCATGGGCAGATGGGCAAATAGGCAGGTCGGCAGATAGTCGGAAGAAGCCCGAGAGTCGCTTCCTCACCGCCCGTGGGCTCTATCGGCCTATCGACCGACCTGCCTATCTGCCAGACGTTTGAAAAATCGCGCTTTCCGGCCAATGGAAAAGGCCGTCTTGACGCCATTCTCACGAACCGAAGGGCTGTGTCAGGTGAATATGAACCCGTGGACACGCTACCGTGACGCCCGGGTGACCCGACGGACGACGGTCGGGGAGCTCTGGGAGGCGCTGGACGTCCGGGAGGGCGTCCCCGTCCGCATCTGGCGGGTCCTTCGGTTTGATTACTTCCACGAGGCCTTTCGGCGGTCCATCGAAGAACTTTTGGACAACTGGCAGGGCTTGCCACCTTCCGTCTTTCTCCGGCCGGCCGGTCGCTTTCACGAGGGTCTGGACCTTTACGTGGTCTTCGAGGCAGGCCGGCTCCAGCCCCTCGATCAGTTCTTTTCGCACGTCCCTCTATTCCCATGGCCCGTGGCCTGCATGGTCCTGGAGCAGGTCCTCCGGGGACTTCAGGAATTCTATCACCGCATGGACGAGGCGGGCCGCCGGGAAGCCAGTCACGGTCGGCTGGGTCTTTCGACCATCTTCCTGGACGAGACCGGTCAAGTCCGTATCGTCCCGCCGGTCGTCGCCCCAGGTTATGCGTCGGCCTATGGCTTTGCGTGTCCCTGGGAGGCGGCCCGCCTGGGCGGGCTTTCGGGCACGTCCGAAACCGACGTCCCGACCGGCCGTCTGTGGGATACTTACAGCCTCGGCGTGACGGCCTATTTTCTGCTGACGGGCCGATGGCCGTGGGTCCAGGACGAATCCGGTCAGCCCGTATGGACCCTGCGGCTTCCCTTACAGGCCGTGGCCCCCTGGCTCCCTGGCGAACTGGACGCCTGGGTCCGGAGTCTGCTGGAACCGAGCCGGCCGGACCTGACGGCCCTGGCTCGGTCGCTGAACCGCCTGTACCGGCGGGTCGGTCTCGAAGCCGACGAAGCCCATCTTCAGCGGTTCTTTCGCGACCCCCAAGGGTATTACGCAGACTATCGCCGCCAGATGGAAAATCAGATCAAGGAGTGGCGATTTCGGGCCTTACGAGACCGAGATGAAGAAGCCGCCCTGTGGTTCCACGAAGTCCTCCAACGCTTCGACCCCTGGGTCGCCCAGAGCCTGGCCCAGGAAAGTTGGGTCGAGGAACGACGGTCTCGTGTGGTGCAGGGATTTCGGGATGGACCTCTGGAGCCCCTGGCGCCTGAACCTTGGACGTCTTCCGAAGCCCCCCGTCCGGCCGGGCCGTCCCTGCGAGAGAAGCCTTCGGCGGCCTTTCCCCGATGGCGCTCCGAGATGGAATCGGCTTTAGCCCAGGGGCGTCTGTTAGACGCCTGGACCGCTTGGAAACGGCTCGAGTGGAATCGGGCCCCCGTCGTAGGCCCCGCCGTAGATTATCTCCAGGACCTGGACGCCCGTCTGCGAGCCGTCATGACTCGGGTGGAACCCCGACCCGTACCGGAGGTCCCGGCGGCCGAACCGGCGGTGCCCGAGGTCTCGACGGGACCGGGTCGGATGTCGAAGAGGTCCTGGGTGGTGGCCGGCTTGGTCGGCCTGCTCATCGGTGCGGCTCTCCTCTATGGAGGCGCTCGGGTCTTCCAAACGTCGGGTACCCCGCCGGTACTCCCGAGCTCCGATATCCTGCGGCCCCCGGAGGGCCTACCAGTCCCGGCCGTCCCGCCGACCTGCTCGATGACGCCCGCCCAGGTCCAAGCGCTCCAGCGGCAGGCGGCGACGGCGGAAGCCCAGCAGGCCTGGGTCCGGGCCTGTGATACACGAATTCAAGCCCTGGCCTGCATGAGCCCTGAGGACCCAGCCTACGCCCGAGCCTGGGCCGAAGCCGAAGAAGTCTGTCAAAAGGCCCGTCGAGTCGCCCCGCCGTGAGCCTTCCGGTGCCTCGATGCAAGCCCGCACCCTGATCCAGGAAGCCCTTCGCCGGGTCCGGCAACAGTGCCCGAACCTCTCGACGGAGCAAGTCTTCCTCCGCCTGGTACGTCTGCTGGCCGACGGCTTCCGCACTCCACCCGAAGCCGTGATGGCCGACCTGGACCGGGACGTCCCCCCGTCGGTCGAGGCCCAATTCCGGGCCGCCGTGGACCGATGGCTGGGCGGATGGCCCCTCCAGTACGTCCTGGGGACCTGGGGCTTTTGGGATATGGCCGACTTGGTCGTCCCGACCGGCGTCTTCATTCCCCGACCGGAGACCGAGACCCTGGTCGAGGCCGTCCTGGACCTGTGGCCCGACCGGGCGTGGGCCGGGGCCATCGTCGACGTCGGGACCGGCGTCGGGGCCCTGGCGATCGCCCTGGCCCGGGCCTACCCGAGATGCCGTGTCTGGGCCGTCGACATATCGCTGACAGCCGTCCGGGCCGCCCGTCAGAATGCAGAACGGTACGGCGTCCACGACCGGGTCCACGTATGGTGCGGACACTGGCTCGATGCCACGCCGCCCCGGCCTTTGTGGGACCTCGTCATCGCCAATCCGCCGTATATGACCCGCCGAGAATGGCGCCAGGCCCCGCCCGAGGTCCGAGACTATGAGCCCCCGGCGGCCCTCTTTCATCCGCGGGGCCCGTCCTACGTGTACACGACCCTGGGCCGGCAGGCGAAACGCCGTCTGCGGCCGGGGGGAGTCCTCATCGTCGAGGTCGGGGCCGGCCAAGCCCCGCGTGTCATTCAGTGGCTGAGTCGTCTGGGAGGACGGTGCATCGGACAGTGGCGAGACCTGCTGGGTCACGTCCGGTGCGTCGCCTGGCAGTGGACGACAGGACGTGCACCGTAGGCCGGAGGCTTACGGTTTCATGAGGGGGACGGCCTGGGTTACAGACGGCCGTTTCGGGGGAGGCCCATCGCCTGGAGGTGAATCGAACGGGTCCGGGGCCCGTCGAGTTCGGCCAAGATGATGTTCTGCCACGTCCCGACGGCGGGCCGACCTTGATGGACGGGGATGACGACCTGATGACCCAGGAGGAGCGAACGCAGGTGGGCCGTGGCGTTCCTCCGCTCACAATCCGAGTAGTCGTCGCAGTTGTGATAGTAGAACTGGTCCTCCCGGACCAGGTCTTCCAAGACCTGCTGGATGTCCCGTAAGAGGGCGTCTTGAAACTCGTTGATGAAGATGGCCGTCGTCGTGTGAAGCGTGCTGACGACGACGATCCCCTCCTGAAGCCCCGTCTTCTCGATAAAGGCCGCGATGCGGTCCGTCAGGTTGTAGAGGCCGATCTTCCGGTCCGTCGTGACTTTAATCGTGTCAGCGCATACGAGCCATTCCGCCTGCAGGGGTATGCTCATGACCTGCATGGACTGACCTCCCCTGGCGTGACGTAGGGGGACTTCCATCCTACCGGCCTCGGGATGGGCGCGCCCCGCCACGTCGCTTCCTTTCCATATCGGGGGGAACGTGAGTATGGTATCTTAGGATGAATCTGCGGGGATGTCAAATGCCCGTTTTGTACCCCCTGGACGGAGGCATTCATGCACGTGCAGGCGCTCTTTGACCTGACGGGGCAGGTCGCCTTGGTGACGGGCGGCTCCCGGGGCCTCGGACGGGCGATGGCCGAGGGCCTGGCCGAGGCCGGCGCCCGCGTGTTCATCGTGGCCCGGCGGCGAGAATGGCTGGACGAGACCGAGCAGGCCCTGACGGCCCGAGGCCTGGCCTGTGAGGCCCTGGCGGCCGACGTCGGCGACCCGTCTCAGGTCGAGACGGTCGTCCGGACGGTCCTCGAAAAGGCCGGTCGCGTCGACGTCCTGGTGAACGCCCACGGCGTCGCCTGGGGAGCACCCTCCCTGGAGATGCCCCTCGAACGTTGGGAGTGGGTCCTCCGGACGAACCTGACGGGTACGTTCCTGACGTGTCAGGCCGTCGGCCGCCATATGATCCGTCAGGGGTCCGGGAGCATCGTCAACGTGGCGTCCGTGGCCGGCTGGATCGGGATGCCCGAGGACGTCCTGGCCGCCGTCGGCTACACCGCTTCCAAGGGAGGCATCATTGCCTTGAGCCGGGACCTGGCCGTGAAGTGGGCGCCCTACGGCGTGCGGGTGAACGTGATCGCCCCGGGGTTCTTCGAAACGCGGATGACGCGCGGTGTGCTGGAACAAGCCGGCGACCGGATTCGTTCAACGATCCCGATGGGTCGCGTCGGTCAGCCCGAGGACCTGAAGGGGGTCGCCGTGTTTTTGGCCTCGCCGGCGGCCCGGTACGTGACGGGTCACGTTCTTGTCGTTGACGGGGGTCTCACGGCCGGCTAAAATGGGTTTGATCCTCTCAGAGGGGGGAGCCTCATGAGTCGTCGCTTCAGTGTATTGAATATTTTTATTTTGATAAATATACTATTATTGGCTTCGACGCCGCCCGGGTCGCCCCAGGCACCCACCCCGCCGGGCGCCCCGGCCCAGCTCAAAGTCGGCATCGTCGTCTTCCTGTCCGGCGCCGCCGCCGCACCCTTCGGCGTGCCGGCCCGAAACGCCGCCGAACTCCTCATCGAGCAGTTGAATGCCGGGAGTGGACCCAAGCCTTATGACCGGCCGGGCATCGGGGGCGTGCCCCTGCGGGCCGTCTACGTCGACGAGGCCGGCGGGGCCGAACGGCAGGTCGCCGAGCTCCGCCGTCTCGTCCTGGAGGAGAAGGTCGACTTCGTGGTCGGCTACATCTCGAGTGCCGACTGCCTGGCCGTCGCCCCGGTCGCCGAGGAGTTGAAGGTCCTGACGTTCTTGTTCGACTGCGGGACGAACCGGATCTTCGAGGACCGGACGTACCGGTACGTCTTCCGGACGAGCGCCCATCAAGTCATCGACAGCATCGGCCTGGCTCGTTATCTCTTGAGAGTCCGGCCGAACGTCCGGACGATCGCCGGCCTGAATCAGAACTATGCCTGGGGACAGGACTCGTGGAATACCTTTCGGGACGCTCTGCTCAAGCTAAAGCCGGACGTGAAGGTCGTCTCCGAGCAGTTCCCCAAGCTGTTTGCGGGGGAGTTCTCGACCGAGATTTCGGCCCTCCTGGCGGCCCGGCCCGAGTTCATCCACTCGAGCTTCTGGGGTGGGGACCTCGAGGGCTTCACGATCCAGATGACGCCCCGGGGCCTGCACCGTCGGAGTCTGATCGCCTTCACGCCGGGAGAGACGATGCTCCCCCGGCTGGGTCGGGACGTCCCGCCGGGAATCATCGTCGGGGCGCGCGGGCCCCATGGGCCCTTTGCGCCGAACACGCCGCTGAACCAGTGGTTCGTCCGGGCGTACCGGGACCGTTACGGGATTCGGCCGGTCTACGCGTCCTATCACATGGCCCAGGCCCTCTTGGGTGTGAAAGCCGCCTTTGAGAAGGCTTTAGCGGCGAATGAAGGCCAGTGGCCCACGGTCGATCAGGTCATCGCCGCCCTCGAGTATCTGGAGTTTGAGACGCCCAGCGGCCCGATCCGGATGGCCATCGGCAAGGGCCATCAGGCCGTCGAGCCGACGGCTTATGGCATCACGGGTCCCTATGATCCCCAGCAGAAAGAGGTGCGGCTGACGAACGTAGTGACTTTCCCGGCCGAGTGCGTGAACCCGCCGGACGGCGTCAAGAGCGAGGACTGGATCCGCCAGGGGTTCCCAGGCGCCCGATGTCCGTGACGGGGCGGTAAGATGATCGACACGCTGGTCGTCATCGGGACCGACGGCTTGATTTATGCGGCGTGGCTCTTTCTGATCGCCTTGGGCCTGAGCCTGATTTACGGGGTCCTGCGGGTCCTCAACATCGCCCACGGGAGTTTCTATGCCCTGGGGGCCTACACGGCGGCGTCCCTCATCGGGCTTTACGGACGCCGGGACCTCTGGCCCTACGGGGTCTATCTGATGATCCCCCTGGCGGCCCTCGCCGTGGGCGTCGTCGTGGGGCCTCTCGTCGAGCGGGGAATCCTGCGGTGGATGTATTCCCGGGAGCCGGTCTATCAACTCCTGGCGACCTACGCGTTGTTTTTGATCTTTGAGGACCTCACCAAGCTGGTCTGGGGCGTCGACCCCATCTATGCGTATGCCCCGTACACGCTCCTCGGGGAGGTCTCCATCGGGGACATTACCTATCCCGGGTACAGTCTCCTCCTGGTCGGGACGGCTGTCGTCGTCGGGATCCTCGTGAGTGTCTTTATCCGCCGGACCCGGACGGGCCGGATCATCGTGGCCATGATCGAGGACCCCGAGATGAGTATGGCCCTGGGCATCAACGTGCCCCGGATGTCCGTCCTGGCCTTCTCGATGGGGACCGTCTTGGCCGGCCTCGGGGGTGCGATGACGGCTCCGATGATTGCCGTCATGCCGGGGATGGGGGCCGAGGTGATCGTCCTGGCCTTCGCCGTCGTCGTCCTCGGGGGCCTGGGAAGCCTGGAGGGCGCCGCCGTGGGGGCCCTCCTGATCGGTCTCCTCCGGGCGGCGGCCGTACACCTGTTCCCGGTCCTGGAGTTGTTCGTGATCTACCTCGTCATGGCCCTCGTTTTGATTCTGCGACCCCGGGGGCTTTGGGGTCGGATGGAGGTCCGACGGCTATGAAACCTCGGGCAGTCCTGATCGGGGTCCTGAGCTTCGTCGGGCTCGGGGCGATGGGCTGGGTCCTGCCCCGATGGACGGTCTTTCTGTTTTCCCTGGCCCTGGCCCGGGGTCTGGCGGCCCTCAGCGTGGCCCTGCTGATGCGGGCCGGCCTGGTCTCCTTTGGGCAGAGTCTGTTTTTTGCGACGGGCGCCTACACGGCCGCCTTCATGGTGCGGCTCCTCGGCGTCCGGGAAGCCGGGCTTCTCCTCGTCGGGGCCGTCATCGCCAGCATGGCCGTGGCCGCCCTGACCGGCCTCTGGATCACCCGGTACCGGGAGATCTTCTTCGCCATGCTGAGCCTGGCCTTCACGATGATCCTGTACGGCTGGCTACTCAAGGCCTATTGGATCACGGGCGGTACAGACGGACTCCGGATTCCCCCGCCGACCGTGCTGGGCACGGCGTGGTCGGTCGACACGCTCCGGTCGGTCCTCTACGAAGCCACTTTGGTCTGTACGGCCGTCGCCCTCGGCCTGATCCATCTATTTCTGGAATCGCCCCTGGGGTATGCCCTCCGGGCCGTTCGGGACAACGAGGTCCGTCTGGAGTATCTCGGAAGTTCGGTCTGGCAGGTCGTCTACTGGGCCTACGTCCTGGCGGCCGGTTTGGCCGGTCTCGGGGGTGTTTTAACAGCCTTGAACGTCGGCCATGTCGATCCCCAGTTGGCCTACTGGACGACGGCCGGCGAGTTCGTATTCATCACGCTGTTAGGCGGGACCGAAAGTGTCCTGGCGCCCCTCATCGGGGCAGTCGTATTCGAGTTTCTCCGAACGTATGCTCTGAAGTACGCGCCCTATACGTGGCAGATGGTCCTGGGCGGGATGATGCTCCTGCTGATCCTCTTTATGCCCCGGGGCCTTTGGACCCTTCGCCATCTTCGATTTCGGAAGGCTGTATCATGACGGTCGTGTTGGAGACCGAGGGCCTCACGCGTCGCTTCGGCCAAGTCGTCGCCGCCGAGGACCTGTCCGTCCAGGTCCGAGAAGGCGAGCAGGTCGGCATCGTCGGCCCGAATGGAGCGGGCAAGACGACGTTCCTGAACCTCGTGACGGGCTATATCCCGCCCGAGCGGGGGACCATCCGGTTTATGGGCCGGGACATCACGGGCCTGCATCCCCGGACGATCACCCGTCTGGGGATCGCCCGCACGTTCCAGGTCCCCCAGCTCTACTCGAATTTGACGGTCCTGGAAAACATGCTCCTGGCGTGGGCCGCCCGGGAGGGCCGGATGATGGACCCCTGGTGGCCCCTCCGGCGGAGGGCCTGGGTCGAACCGGCGATGGACCTGCTGGCCCGGTTCGGTCTGGCCGACGACGCCGACCGGCCGACATATACACTGCCGGAAGGGAAGCGGAAGCTCCTGGACGTGGCCCTGGCGTTGGCCCTGCGACCCCGGCTCCTCCTGATGGACGAGCCGACCAGCGGCGTCAGCGTCCGGGAGAAGTTTCCCCTCATGGACACGCTCATGGAGACCTTGCTTCCCGCCGGTGTGACGGTCCTCTTCGTCGAACACGACATGGACGTCGTCTTGCGATACGCCCAGCGGGTCCTTGTGTTTCAGGGCGGGCGGGTCGTCGCCGACGGCGACCCCCAGGCCGTCCTTTCGGAGGTCTTGGCCGCTCCGTCCAAGACAAAGTCCGGCTGATGGGTTATGGCTCATAGGTGATGGTGGAGTCCCATGAGCCACGACCCACGTATCACGCCCGTCTCGAAAAGGGGAAGGGCCGTGTTAGAGCTTCAGGATGTCTGGGTCTTCATCGGTGCGTACGGGATTCTACGGGGCGTCACGTTGACGGTCCCGACGGGTACGGCCGTCGGCCTCGTCGGTCGCAACGGTGCCGGCAAGACGACGACCCTGAAGAGCATCATGGGCCTCCTGCCGGTCCGGTCGGGCCAGGTCCGCCTGGACGGTCAGGACGTCGGGCGGCTCCGGTCCTATGAGCGGGCCCGCCTCGGCATTGGCTACATGCCCGAGGACCGGCGGCTTGTCGGGTCCCTGACGGTCGAAGAGAACATCTTGCTCCCGGCATGGGCGATGGGCTTCCCGGACGCCGCCGAGCGGCTCCGCTGGGTCTACGACCTCATGCCCGACGTGCGGACGATGGCGGACCGGCGGGCCACGTGGCTCAGCGGAGGTCAACAGAAGATGGCCGCCCTGGCTCGGGCGCTGATGGCCGGCCGACGCTGGCTCCTGCTGGACGAGCCCTTCGAGGGCCTGGCCCCCGAGATGGCCGCCCGTATGGCCGACGTCCTCGCCCGGGTCCGGGAGACGGGCGTGACCCTCTTGGTCGCCGAGTCAGACCCGCGCGTGATCGCCCCTTTAGTCGATCGGGTCGTGACCATCGAGCGGGGCGAGGTCGCGACCGACGGGGCGTCGGGGGCCGGAAGTTCGAGTTGACAGGTAAATAGGATTCCTTACAATCCGACCGGTGGTAAGATGTTTGGGTCATGGAGACATGTCATGGGCCGGCTTATGGGGTCGCCCGACTGCCGGAGTGGCCTGCGTATTGGACTCTTACCTTTTGGAGGGGGCTATGAAGGTCCATCGACGGCTTCCGTGGCGCGGCGTTCGCGCATTGGTCCTGGCGGCTGTCTTCCTGACCGGGACGGCCGCCTCCAGCCAGGCCCAGTGGACGGTCCTGGTCGCCGCCAGTACGGTGACGATCAAGGAATTATATGACACTGGCGGAACCAAATACCGACCCGACCCCACCTTTAAAATCGAGGTCCCCTATTGGTTCGCCCTGGCGCAGTACACGACGCCGGTGAAGGGCGTGGCCGACGAGCTGAGCCCCGCTTTCACCGTCGGGGCCCTGACCCTGTTTGGCAACGTGAAGGTGACCAGCGGAGGGACGACCGTCTCAAGCGGCCTCGTCCCCTTCTGGTTCTGGACGTATGGGACCCTGAGTACTAAGTACTTCAACCTCTCGGGGGCTTACGTCTTCGACCTCGCGCCGCGGCCCGTCGAGCCGGGGCGGATCTCGGCGACGAACCAGAGTGACGAAATCATCCTGAACGGTACCGTGAAGTACCCCTTCAGCCTTCCGAAAGGCTCGCTGACCGTCTATGGCGGTGCCTACTACATCATGACCCTGGTCCACCAAGACGGCGAGGATGAGGTCGACCCCGGCGACTTAACCATCCCTACGGTCGGCGTCACGTACAGCTATCCCATCGGGGAGAAGACGAGTCTGACAGTCGACCTGCAGGTCCGCCGCCGCGGGTTTGGTCCCCTTAAGGTCAATGGCCGTGAAGAGCCTAACACGGATGGCCATCAGTGGTGCTTGCTTCCGTCGGTGACCCTGTCTTACGGGAAGTTCTTCCTCACCTGGGTCCTCGTCGGCCTGCAGGACGAGTGGTATCCGCACGGCTTTACCCTGTCCGGCAAAAACGGTCCGGCCCAGTCCCATCTGGACTTTCGGATCCACCTGGGTTACTCGTTCTAAAGCCCAAACTCCAACCGTCCTCGGGCCCTCGACGCCGGGCCCTCTTAGAGTGCAATGGGGACCGGCGTGAGGGCCCCTGTCCCGATCGTCGGAGACGAAGTCCCGACGGCTGGGCGGTTCGGATATGCTCGGTAGAGAAGGGAGCATTCGGTCGTTCCAGGACCTTGCTCCGAACGCCCAATACTGAATCTGTTAACTTTAATACCCATGATAATACCCATGATGGGAGGGTGACCATGAAAGCCTTGAACCTTCGTGCCAGGAAAGGCCTCCTGGCCCTCGCCGGCTTCATCGGCGTCGTGGCCCTCGTCGGCCTGAGCATCGGCCAGGAGGAAAAGTGGTGGCCCAGTCGGTATGGTGCCGACGACGAACAGGGCGCCTTGAACGAGATCACACCCACCAAGGTCAAGGAAGCCGCCGCCCTCATCAAGGAGGGCAAAGCCTATCACCTTTCGATGGTCCTGCGGGAAGGCGTCCCGGCCTTTGCACCGCGGACCTTCAGCATGCACATGCCCTATCACTCGGTCGTCGGTTACCTGGGGGCTAACAAGCTCCAGTGGTCCGAAGAGGTCGTCTTCGGTTGGCTCGGCTCCTTCAGTCAGCTTGACTGCCTCGGCCACATCGGCCTAAACGACCGGTGGTACAACGGCCGGCCCTGGCGGGACATCTTCACGCCGACGGGCTTAAAGATGAATAGCTGTGACAAACTCAAGCCCATCGTGACCCGGGGCGTCCTCCTGGACATCGCCGGCCTGAAGGGCGTCGATGTCCTACAGCCTGACAACTATGTCATCACGGTCGCCGACATCGAGGCGGCTATCAAGCGCCAGGGGAACATCCGCATCGGTCCGGGCGACGTCGTTCTCCTCCACACGGGGTGGATGAAGGTCCTGGACAAGGACCCGAAGCGGTGGATCAGTAGCGAACCGGGCATCTACATGGACGCCGCCAAGTGGTTTGTCCAGCGGCGGATCGCCGTCCTCGGGGCCGACACCTGGGGCATCGATGCCGTCCCGGGGCCGGAGGGTACGGCCTTTGCACCTCACCAGGAGCTGATCACCAAGAATGGCATCATGCTTTTCGAGAACGCGGTCACGGAAGAGCTGGTTCGGGACAAGGCTTATGAGTTCATGATCGTCTTGTCCATCCTGCGGGTGAAGGGCTCCGGTCAGACGTGGGCGACGGCGGTCGCCATCCGATGATTCGGTCCTATAAACTTAACCGGGGGGCCGGATTTCCCGGCCCCTACCGGACACGGGTGAGCCGGCCGGGGCTGGCGGCAAGCCTCGGGTATACATGTACCGCAGAGACGCCGAGGAGGCAGAGAAAGGGGAAGCTGGAGAGCTGGAAATCCCATCGGTAGCGCCTGCGTTTTCTGCGTCTCGGTGGTCAGCGATCGACCCATCGGCCGATCGCCTTAGCGGGCCGGGCCTTATGGCCTGGTTACTCTACGGCTGCTTAATCTAACAGAACCGTTCGGATCATGAGAATGGCGTCAGAACAATCTCTCCCATCTCCCGGGAAGCACGATGTTTCAAACATTCGGCAGATGGGCAAGTCGGCCGATAGGCAGGTCGGCCGACCGGCCCACCGGCCGACCTGCCGACTGCCCACCGGCCCATCGGCCGACTGCTTGAAAAATCGTGCTTTCGTGGAGGTGCCCTTTCCGCTTCCCATCGCACTTCTTACCTCCCGAACCGCTCTGCTAACAGAACCGTTCGGTTGGGAGAAATGGTGCTCCCATAAGGGAAAACGGTGGCCCGGCGATCTCGATGTTTCAAGCTTGTTAAGGATGCCACCGCCATTACTGGCGATGTTCAGAGGGGATGGACACCGCCATCCCTGGCGGTGTTCAGAGGGGATCGACCCGGCCATGACGGGCGGTTCATGAGAATGACGCCCGCAGGACGGCCGGTGTTCCGAGGATAGACGCCCGTCGCCCGACCTGCCCATCTGCCTATCTGCCGACTGCCCACCTGCCGACTGCCCATCTGCCGACTGCCTGAAACATCATGCTTTCGCGGAGGTGCCCTTTCCGCTCTCCATCTCACTTGTCACCTCCCGAACGGCTCTGCTAATGGAGAAGTCACCGCCATGGCCATTCGGTTTGAATTCGGAGAAGCGAAGCTCTATATCGGGGGCCAGTGGGTCTCCGGCGGGCCGCCCCTGGAGGTCCGGAATAAGTACAGCGGGGAGGTCATCGGGACGGTCCCGATGGCCCGGGAGGACGACGTCGATGCGGCCATCGCCGCCGCCCAGCGGGCCGCTCCCGTCATGGCCGAGCTCCCGGCTTACAAGCGGTCGGAGATCCTGAGTCGGACGGCGGCCCTCATCCGAGAACGGCGGGACGAGTTCGCCCGGACGATCGCGGCCGAGGCGGGGAAGGCCCTGAAGTGGGCCCGTGTCGAGGTCGACCGGGCCGTCACGACGTTCACGATCGCCGCCGAGGAGGCCCGGCGGATTCACGGCGAGACCGTCCCCCTGGACGCCGTCCCGGCTGGCGAGGGCTACTTCGGGTTTTACGTCCGGCGGCCCGTCGGCGTCGTGGCGGCCATCACGCCCTTCAACTTCCCCCTGAACCTGGTCGCCCACAAGGTCGCCCCGGCGATTGCGGCGGGCAACGCCTTGGTCCTGAAGCCGGCCAGCTCGACGCCCCTGACGTCGGTCCTGCTATGCCGGGTCCTGGAAGAGGCGGGCCTCCCGCCGGGGGCCATCAACCTCGTCGTCGGACCGGGCCACACGGTCGGGGAATGGCTCGTGCGGGACCCCCGCGTGGCAAAAGTGACCTTTACGGGGAGCCCCGACGTCGGAGAACGCATCACGCAGATCGCCGGCATCAAGAAGGTCACCCTCGAACTGGGCAACACGTCCCCGGTCATCATCGCCCCGGACGCCGACCTGGCGTGGGCGGCCCGGCGGTGTGCCGTCGGGGCCTACTACAACTCGGGTCAAGTCTGCCTTTCGGTCCAACGGGTCTATGCCGAGCGGCCGGTCTACGACTCCTTCCTGGAGCGGTTCGTCCGGGAGACGGAGTCGATGGTCGTCGGCGACCCCCTGGACGAGCGGGTCGACGTCGGGCCGATGATCGACGAGCGGGAGGCCCGACGGATCGAGGCCTGGGTCACCGAGGCGACGCAGGCGGGCGCTCAGGTCGTCACGGGCGGCCGACGGGAAGGCCCCGTCTACTGGCCGACGGTCCTGGTGAACGTGAAGCCCCAGATGAAGGTCGTCGCCAAAGAGGCCTTTGCCCCTATCGCCAACGTCATCGAGTACGACGACTTCGAGGAAGCCCTCCGCCAGGCCGATGCGACGGAATACGGTCTGCAGGCCGCCGTCTTTACGCGGGACATCCAGCGGGTCTTTCAGGCCATCCGCCGGCTGAACTTCGGGGGCGTCATCATCAACGACGCCCCGACGTTTCGGGCCGACCACATGCCCTACGGCGGCAACCGCCGGAGCGGCATCGGTCGAGAGGGCGTCCGATACGCCATCGAGGAGATGACGAACATCCAGATGGTCGCCATCCGGCTGGGGGCGTAGGGCTTCGGTCCTGCCGGTACCGGAGGCCCATGGATGGTGTGTCGATGCGGGATGCAAGATAGGGGTGGTTTGCGGAAGGGCGGATAGCGAGTGGCGAACGGGAACTGTCGCCACTCCCTACTCGCTATTCGCTACGAGGAGCTTTCGAATGAAGACGGTTGCTGCCGTCTTGTACGAGATGGGCAAGCCACCACCTTACCGGGTGTCCCAGCCCCTCGTCATCGAGGAAGTCGAATTGGAGGGACCCGGTCCCGGGCAGGTCCTCGTCGAGGTCGCCGCCGCCGGGATTTGTCACTCGGACCTCTCGGTCGTCGACGGTTCCCGGCCTCGGCCCATGCCGATGGTCTTGGGGCATGAGGCGGCCGGCATCGTCCGGGAGGTCGGCCCCGGCGTGCAGGACCTGAAACCGGACGACCACGTCGTGTTTTCCTTTGTCCCGGCCTGTGGCCGCTGTATCCCCTGCGTGACCGGTCGACCGGCTTTATGTGAAAACGGCAACCGGGCGAACGTCGCCGGCACGCTCCTGGACGGGTCCGTCCGATTCCGGGACGCCCAGGGGCGTCCTTTGCATCACCATCTGGGCGTTTCGGCCTTTTCCCGCTATACGGTCGCGGCCCAGGAATCGCTCGTCCGGATCGACCCCTCGGTGCCCTTCGAGAAGGCGGCCCTGTTTGGCTGTGCGCTGTTGACGGGCCTCGGAGCCGTCGTGAATACGGCCCGGGTCGAGCCGGGGACGTCGGTCGCCGTGTTCGGCTTGGGCGGCGTCGGCCTCAGCGTCGTCATGGGGGCTCGTCTGGCCGGGGCCTGGCCCATCATCGCCGTGGACGTCGTCGAGTCCAAACTGGATTTGGCCCGCCGGGTCGGTGCCACGCATGTCGTCCACGCTCGTCAGGAGGACCCGGTTCAGACCGTCCGGGACGTCACGGGCGGCGGAGCCCACTACGTCTTTGAGGCCGTCGGCTCCGAGCAGGTCCTCCAGCAGGCCTATCAGGCGACTCGCCGGGGCGGGACGACGGTGACGATCGGGCTTCCCCATCCGAGCCGGATGTTCTCGGTCCCGGCCGTGACGATCGTCGGTGAAGAGCGGACCATCCGGGGGTCCTACATGGGTTCTTCCGTCCCCCGGCGGGACATTCCTCGGTGGCTGGCCCTCTATCAGGCCGGTCTCTTGCCGGTGGACGTCCTCCTGAGCCGGACGATCTCGCTGACCGACATGAATGAGGCTATGGACGTCTTGGCCAGCGGCGAAGTCGCCCGGCAGGTCATCAGTTGGGCAGTGGGGCCGTAAGGCGGAGGGGGGCGGCGTCCATACCGCCCCATGGCTTTACTGCCTTACTGCCTTCCCTATAGAGGGAGCCTTATGTTGCGAAACGGTGCGCAATTCCTGGAAGGGCTCGTCGATGGGCGGCGGGTCTACTACCGGGGGGAGCCGGTCGCCGACGTGACCCGGCATCCCATCCTCCAGGTCCCAGCCCGTCACAGCGCCCTTTTGTTCGACCTCCATTTCGACCCGGAACTACAGGCCGAGCTCGTTACGACGGACGACACGGGCGAGCCGATCAGCACGTTGTACCGGTCTCCGACCTCGACCGACGACTTGCTCCGCCGGTCGCGTCTCATCGAGGCGACGACCCATCGCTCCCGGGGTGTCTTCAACATCGCCAAGGTCATCGGCTCGGACGCCCTATTTGCCCTCCACATCGTGACGGCCGCCCTGGACCGGGCCCGGGGCACGGACTACCGGCGCCGGGTCCTCGAATATCACCGTTACGTGGCGCACGGCGACCGGGCCGTGTCGGTCGCCCAGACGGACGTCAAGGGCGACCGGTCCCTGCGGCCCCACCAGCAGGCCGACCCCGACCTGTACGTGCGGGTCCGGGAGCGACGGTCAGACGGCATCGTCGTGCGGGGGGCCAAGGCCCATATCACGCAGGCGCAGGTCGCCGACGAGCTGATCGTCATCCCGTGCCGGTCTCTCAGCTCAGAGGACGCTGACTATGCCGTCGCTTTTGCCGTCCCGGCCAACGCCCCGGGCATCACGATGGTCACCCGCCCGATGGTCGAGCTGGAGAGCGCCCGTCACCCCCTGGAAGGCCCGCGCGTGCGGCACAATACACTGACCGAGGCGCTCGTCGTCTTCGACGACGTCTTCGTCCCCTGGGAACGGGTCTTCTTGGCGGGAGAGACCGAGTACGCCAGTCGATTGGCCCTGACGTTCGCTCTGTGGCACCGCTTTTCGGCCATCTCCTACCGGGCGGCCCAGGCCGACCTGATGGCGGCCCTCGCTCGGGAGATCGCCGAGGCCAACGGCATCGCCGACAAGAGTCACATCCGCCGCAATCTGGTCGAGCTCATCCTTCTGGCTGAAGTCCAACGTATGGCGGCGCATCTGGCGGCCTACCGGTGTCACGCCGACCCGACGACGGGCCTCGTCTATCCCGATCCCCTCTGCGTCAACCTGGGGAAGCTTTACTCGAACACCCACTATCTTTCGGCGACCCAAGCCTTCATCGACTGTGCCGGCGGCTTGGCGGCGACGGCCCCCAGCGGGGACGACTGGGCCCATCCCGACCTGCGTCCTGTCCTTGAGAAGTACCTCACGGGCCGGGCGACGGTCTCCGGGGAACGCCGATTCCGGCTGTTTCTGTTGGCCCGGGAGCTGGTCGGTCTCCTGGGCGGCTATGAGAACGTCACGATGGTTCACGCCGAGGGTTCCATCGAGGCCAGTGTCATCGAGATCTTGCGAGGCTATGACTTCTCCGCCGGCCGCCGACTTGTCGAGGCGCTATTGGGGGATTAGGATTAGGTGCCGGGTATCGGGTGCTCGGGATCGGGGGCCGGGAAGGCGGCGACGTTCCCCTCGGGCATTCGGGGCACCCGACAGTCCTGCCGGACCCCCGAGGCCCGAACGCCCGAAACAGAAGGAGGCCGACCATGGAAGAAATCCGCGTGACCTCCATGGTCGATCTGTTGCGACTTCGGGCCGCCCGGCGTCCGGGCCGCCCGGCCATTTACTACTTTGACCGGACCCTGGACTACGGGACCCTTGAGGCGGAAAGCAACGCTCTGGCCGTCGCCCTGCGGGATCTGGGCCTGAAGCGGGGCGACCGGGTCGCCGTCTTCCTGCAAAACGAACCGGCCGCCGTCGTGACCCATTTTGCCGTCTGGAAAGCCGGTGGGATCGTCGTCCCCCTCAACATCATGTTTAAGGAGCGGGAGCTGGCTTACCACTTGGAGGACGCCGGCGCCGTCGGCCTCGTGTGCCAGCAACGGGACGTCGCCTGGGTCCAGTCCGTCGCCGAGCGGGTCGGCGTCCGATTTGTCGTCACGACTTCTCCCTATGACCACCTCGACCCACAAGCTCCCCTACCGGACGTGATCCCGCCGCCGGAAGGCGGCCCGCCCGAGAGGGGGTGGAGCTATCGGGACCTGGTCACCCGATACGCCGGCCGGATCCCCGAGCCGATCGCCCTGGGTACCGACGACGTGGCTTATCTCCACTACACGTCCGGGACGACAGGTCCCCCCAAAGGCGCCATGATCGCCCACGGCAACCTGCTGTTCAACGCCCGGACCTACGAGCGTCTCTGCGGCCTTACGGAGGACGACTGCGTCTTGGCCGTCGCCCCCTTATTCCACATCACGGGTACGGTCGGCCACATCGCCGCCGCCGTCTATGTCGGGATCCCGATGGTCCTGTTGTACCGGTTTCAGGCCGACGAGGCGATCCGCCAGACCGAGCGACGGGGCGCCACCTTCGTCATCGGCTCGATCACGGCCTTCATCGCCATGATGAACTCGGACGCCTTCGACCCCGGGCGTCTCCGTACGCTCCAGAAGGTCTTTAGCGGCGGCGCGCCCGTCCAGCCGGCCGTCGTCGAGCGGTGGGAGCGGGCGACGGGCGTCTACATCCATAACGTGTGGGGCATGACCGAGACGACCTCGCCCGGTACGTGGACGCCCTTCGGGGAACGGGCCCCCGTCGACCCCGAGACGGGAGCCTTGTCCGTCGGTCGACCGATTCCTGGGAGCGAGGTCCACATCGTCGACCCCGAGACGGGTCAGCCCCGGCCGATCGGGGAGGTCGGCGAGATCGTCGTCCGGGGGCCCCACGTGTTCAAGGGGTACTGGAACAAGCCGGAGGAGACGGCCCAGACGCTTCGAGAGGGATGGCTCTATACGGGCGACTTGGGCAAGATGGACGCCCAAGGATGGGTGTACTGGATCGAGCGTCGGAAGGACATCATCAACGTGTCCGGCTTCAAGGTGTGGCCCCGGGAGGTTGAGGGCGTCCTGTTAGAACACCCCGCCGTCTTGGAGGCGGCCGTCATCGGTGTCCCCGACCCCTATCGGGGTGAGACGGTCAAGGCTGTCGTCGTCCTACGGCCGGAGTTTCGGGGCCGGGTGTCGGCCGAGGAACTGATCGCCTTCTGTCGGGACCGACTGGCTAATTATAAGTACCCTCGCCTCGTCGAGTTCCGAGACGAACTCCCCAAGAACCCCCAGGGGAAAATCCTGAAGTATGTCCTGCGGGGCGAGGCCCGGTCAGCCCGCTGACGGGCCGGTCAGCCCGCTTCCTGGACGACCCGGAACGTCAGGGTCACGTTGGCGAAGGTGACCTGGTCGCCGTCCCGGATGGGGACCGGCACGCCGTTCGGGAGCCGCTTCTTGTTCAGGAATGTCCCGTTGACGGCCCCGATCTCCTCGATAAGCTTCCATTGGCCTTCTTCATAAAGCAGGACGGCGTGGCGGCGGGAGACGTACCGGTGGGGGTCCTCGTCCGTGAGGTCCACGTCCGGGGCCAGGCCCGTGACCTTGTCGTAGCGGCCGATGATCGTGACGTCCTTCGTGACGGGATAGGTCCGGCCCGTGGCCGCTGAGATCAGATGGGCAAGGACTCTGCGCGCTTCCTTGGGCGGTTCGGGGGCGACCTGCACGGGTGGGGCGTCGTAGCTCGAAAAGACGGCCGTCGAGACCTGCAAGAGCCGTTGGAGCTGGTCGGTCGTCTCTCGGAGGCGGATCGAGAGCTTCCGCATGATCCGGAGGGCGATCTCGGGATTCGCCTGGATCATGGCCACGAAGTTGGCGCTGTTGATACGGATCAGCTCGCAGTCTTCTTCGACCTCGGCGGAGGCCGTCCGCGGGATGCCCTCCAGGACGGCCATTTCCCCGAAGAAGTCACCCTTTTCCAAGACGGCCAGCGTCTGGTCCATGCCGTTGATGTTTTTAAAGATGCGGACCTTCCCGGACTGGATGACGTACATCTCGTTCCCCAGGTCCCCCTCGTGGAAGATGACCTCGCCCTTCGAGTAGCGGACCAGGTAACGCTGGAAGCCCTCTTGCCAGTCCATGGCCCTTCCCGATGATGAGTTAGACAAGATACAAGATGCAGGATACGGGATGCAAGATACCTAAAAGAGACCACGGACCATAGACCCCAGACCCGACCGAGTCATCGGAATACCCCGTCTCGAGACGGTGCAAACCAGGCTTCCGAAACAGGTCCAGGGTCTGTGGTCTATGGTCGGTGGTCTTTTCCAGACCTATTCGAGGTGATGGGCGGCGACCCACAGCTGGCCGACGGCGAGGCTCCCGTCCGTCGGGGGGAGCTGGGTGTGGATGAAGCCCTGGAGACCCCGCGCCTCCAGGTCGGTCAGGAGGGCCTCCGTGAGATAGCGGTTGCAGAACACGCCGCCGGCCATCGCGACTCTCGGGACGCCGAGGCGTTCGACGATGGCCCCGGCGGCCCGGACGAGGGCGTCGTGGAAGGCGGCCGCCAGGGCTTCCGGGGGAGCGCCCCGCCGGAATCGATCGACCAGGGCTCGGATGAGTTCTCGCCAGTCCAGCCGCAGGATGTCGGCTTCCCGGATGGGGAGGGGAAGGGGATGCGCCCCGGGGCCATACTGCCAGGCGGCGTACTCCAGGAGCTGGGCCGACTGGGCCTGATGGCTGTTGTAGAAGGAGATGCCGAGCAGGGCGCTGACACCGTCGAAGAGACGACCCATGCTGGTCGTGACAGGGCTCAGAAGGCCCTGCCGAAGGACCTGCAGGACGAGCTCGACGGCCCGCTCCGGAATCTCCCGGAACAAGGGAAGGTCTCGGGGAAAGTCCGGCCCAAAGCTCTCCCATAAAAGGGCCAGGGCGACCCGCCAGGGTTCCCGGACGGCCTTTTCGCCTGTGGGGAGGCGGAAGGGCCACAGGGAAGCGACACGCCGAAAATCCCGGGGGTCGCCCATCAGGAATTCTCCGCCCCATACGGTGCCGTCCAGGCCATAGCCAGTCCCGTCCCACGTGAGGCCCAGGACGGTCCCTTCGAGCTGGTTTTCCAGCATACAGGCCGCCAGGTGGGCGTGGTGGTGCTGGACGGCGAATCGGGGCGTACCCCACTCCTCAGCCAAGCGCGTCGTGAAATAGTCCGGGTGGAGGTCGTGGGCGACGGCTTGGGGATGAACGTCGTAGAGGCGTAGGAAGTCCTCCAACGTCCGCCGGTAGACCTGACGGGCCTCGTAGCCATCCAGGTCGCCGATGTGCTGGGAGAGGACGATCTCCCGGTCCCGGCTCAGGGCGAAGGTCGCGTTCATGTGACCGCCCAGGGCGAGGAGGGGCGGGAGCGGTCTCGGCGCCAGGACCGGCAGGGGCGTGTAGCCCCGGGCCCGCCGCAGGAGCTGGGGCTTGGCCCGGGGCCGGGTGATGACCTGAAGGACCGAGTCGTCGGCATGGCGGACGATCGGTCGGTCGTGCAGGAGGAAGCCGTCACAGAGGTCCGCCAGGGCTTGGAGGGCCTCCTCGTCTCGATACTGGATCGGCTCGTCGGAGAGGTTCCCCGACGTCGCCACGACGGGGAAGCCCAGTTCGGACAGGAGTAAGATGTGCAGGGGCGTGTAGGGCAGGAAAACGCCTAAGTAGGGGGACCGGGGCGCGACCGAGGGCGCGATCTCCCGCCATCCGGCCGGCGTCCGAGGCAGAAGCAGGATGGGCGCCTGCGGCGACGTCAGGAGGGCTTCCGCAAAAGACGGGACCTCCACGTGACGACGCAGGGTCTCCAGGTCGGGGTACATGACGGCGAACGCCTTGAAAGGCCGACGCTTGCGGGCCCGGAGACGTGCGACAGCCGGCTCGTTCCGAGCGTCCACGACCAGGTGGTAGCCGCCGAGGCCCTTCAGGGCGATGACCGCCCCGGTCCGGACCTTCTCGGCCGCCAAGCAAAAGGCCTCGTCGCCCCGGGCGACGGGCGTCCCGTCGGGCGTGCGGAACTCCAGACAGGGCCCGCATCGGGGGCAGGCGTTGGGTTGGGCGTGAAACCGCCGGTCCTTCGGGTCATGATACTCCCGCTCGCAGTCGGGACACATCCGAAAAGCCTTCATGGACGTGCGGGGCCGGTCGTAGGGGAGGTCCTCGATGATCGTGAACCGGGGGCCGCAGTGGGTGCAGTTCGTGAAGGGGTACCGGAACCGACGGTCGCTCGGGTCCAAGACTTCTCGGCGACAGGCGGGACAGACCGCCAGGTCCGGCAGGACCCACACCCGGCGAGTCTCGCCGGCCCGGCTCTCTCGGATCGTGAAGGTCGTATATCCGACGGGCTCGAGGAATCGATGGTCGATGGCGTAGAGAAAGGCCGGCGGCGGCTTCTCCCGGGGGAGGCGTTCCAGGAACCCCAGGAGGGCCGGGGACGGGCCCTCGACCTCGATGAGGACGCCGAGGCCGTCGTTGCAGACCCATCCGGTCAGGCCCAACTCCGAGGCCAGACGGTACACGAAGGGCCGGAACCCGACACCCTGGACGACCCCCAGGACTCGGACTTGAAGGCGCTCGACGCTCAAGCGTCCGGAAACGTCTGCCGTCGTCGCTGTTCCAGGAATTGCGTCCATGCCGGAATCCCCGCGCCCGTCTTGGCCGACACGACAAAGACCTGAAGTTCGGGTTGAATCTCCAGGGCCTCCCGGCGGGCCCGCTCGACCGAGAAGTCCATCGTCTCCAGCAGGTCGGCCTTCGTGATGACCAGAGCCTGGGCCGTCCGGAAGGCCTTGGGGTACTTGGCCGGTTTGTCGTCCCCCTCGGGGACCGAGAGCAGGACGACCCGGAGGTGCTCCCCCAGGTCGAAGCTCGCCGGGCATACGAGGTTCCCCACGTTCTCGATGAACAAAAAGTCAAGCTCGTTATCCATGAGACGCCAGGCCTGCTCGACCATGGGGGCCTCCAGGTGGCAGGTCCCGCCTGTCGTGACCTGGACGGCCTCGACGCCCAGGGCCCGGATCCGTTCGGCGTCCCGCTCCGTCTCGATGTCACCTTCCAGGACGCCGACGCGGTACCGGTCCATCAGGACCGGCAGGGTCGCCTCCAGCAGGGTCGTCTTGCCGGCGCCCGGGGCCGATATCAGGTTGACGACAAAAGTCCGGCCCTGGTCCCACGCCTGCCGGAGGCGTTGGGCCACGTAGTCGTTGGCCTTCAGGAGACTCTCCATGACTCGAACGGTTCGAATCTCCGCCATCGCTTCGCTCCCAGCCATTCGGGAATTCGGGAGTTCGGCAGTCCGGCCGTTGGGGAGTCCTCAGGTGAATCCCATTCACCTGAGAGGGACGGTTCCTTCATCATAGCCCTTCAGCCCGTGAGACCCCACTCCTGAACGGCCGAGTTCCCAGATTCCCGAACTCCCGGATTCTCGGACTCGACCTCCAGCTCGACGTCCCGCAGGAGCAATTCCTCACCCTGTATGACCCGGACTCGGGTCGCCCCGCACTCGACACAGCGGTATCGATAGCCCTGAGGCTGGAACTCAAAGCCGCAGGATTCGCACCGGAGTCGCAGGGGGACGAAACGGATCTCCAGCTCGGCCTGGGCCAGGAAGGGTTTCACCTCCCGGAAGGCTAAGAAGGCATTCCGGAGATACATGGGGATCACGTTGGACATCTCACCGACCTCGACGACCAGCCGGACGACCCGTTGGGCTCTGTGTCGTCGGACGAGGTCCTCGATGGTATCGACTAAAGCCTGCATGATGGAAAGTTCATGCATGATAGCGTACCTAAGCAGACGGTCAGGCAGTAGGGCAGTCTGGCGATCAGGCGGTTCGGTGTTGGGTGTTAGGGATAGGGGTCGGGGGACGCGGTTCAGGTTTTCCCCGTCCCGGGCTCCCGTCTTGGGCTCCTGAAGGTTCGACATCCCGTAAGCACAAGGACCTATCCCCCGATGTCCCTTATGCCTCATGGCCGATCTACCCCTTAGCAGATCCGGGGCAACTGCTCGCCGGCCAGCATGTCGACGACCCGGAAGCCCCCGACTTGAGTCTTCATGAGGACCATCGACCGGGCGTCTTCGACGACCTCGCCGATGATGGCCGCCTCCCGACCGAGGGGGTGGGTCCGCATCCGGGCCAGGACGGCCTCGGCGTCCGCCCGGGCGACGACGGCGATCAGCTTCCCTTCGTTCGCCACATGCAAGGGGTCGAGCCCCAGGACCTCGCAGACGCCCCGGACCTCATCCCGGATGGGGATCCGGTCTTCCCAGATACGGATCCCCACGCCCGAGCTCTGAGCGATCTCGTTGAGGGCACTGGCGAGCCCGCCCCGCGTCAGGTCCCGCATGCAACGGACCTCGGGGTCGCCTTCTAAAATGGTCTCGACCAGCGTATGCAGGGGAGCCGTGTCCGAGACGATGGGCGTGTCCAACTCGAGCTCTCCCCGGGCCGCCAGGATGGCGATGCCGTGAGCGGCGATGTCCCCGTTCAGGAGGATCAGGTCCCCGGGCCGAGCCTGGTCGGCCGAAAGGACCCGCTCCGTCATCAGGACGCCGACGCCCGTCGTGTTGATGAACACTCGGTCGCACTTGCCCCGTTGGACGACCTTCGTGTCGCCTGTGACGATAGGCACGCCGACCCGAGCGCTGGCCTCGCGCATCGAGTCGACGACCCGCTCCAGGTCCTCGATGGGAAAGCCCTCTTCGAGGATAAAGGCGGCGCTCAGGACCAGGGGCCGGGCCCCGCTGACGGCCAGGTCGTTGACGGTCCCGTGGACGGCCAGTTGGCCGATGTCACCGCCCGGGAAGAAGATGGGGTCGACGACGAAGGAGTCCGTCGTGATGGCCAGACGGTAGCCGGCGACGTGAAAGTAGGCGGCGTCATTCAAGCACGTCAGGTCTGCCGGCAGAAGCCGGGGACGAAAGACGGCCTCGATGAGGTCGTGCATCAGCCGGCCCCCGCTTCCGTGGCCCAGGAGGACCTGGCGGTGGGTCCGCGTCGGGACCGGACACTGAAGCGAACGCACGTTTCCGGCCATCGTCGACTGCTCCGTCTCCGGTGTCGGGTGCTGGGTTTCTACAGGGATCGAATTACCGACCCCCGAATATCACTCTCCCCGAAACTGGGGCTTCCGCTTTTCAAAGAAGGCCCGCAGGCCTTCCCAGAAGTCGGCCCCCTCGGCGATTTCGGCCAGCCACTGGAGTTCCTTGTCCAGGTGGACGTCCAGGCGGTCCATGCCGGCCGCCTCGTTGAGGAGCCGCTTTGTGATGCCGAACGCCCGGGTCGGTCCCTCGGCCAGGCGTTCGGCGACCCGCCAGACTTCTTCATCGAACCGGTCCCGGGGGAAGACGCCGTTGATCAGGCCCAGCGACCAGGCTTCCTGGGCGCTCCAGCGGGGGTTCAGGAAGGCCATCTCGAGGGCCCGCCGGAGGCCGATCAGGCGGGGCAGGAGAAAGGTCGAGCTTTCGGCTCCCGTGAGACCCGTTTTCGAATAGGCCCACTCGAACCAGGTGTCCTCCGAGGCATAGACGAGGTCACAGCTCATCGCCAGGCCGAAGCCGCCGGCGGCGGCGACGCCCCGGACGGCGGCGATGAAGGGCTTGGGCGCCCGTCGGATCTCGGAAATCGTGCTGTGGAGGTATTCCAGGATCTGCTTGAAGGCCGCCCCGTAGCTCCTCTGGACCTCCCGGGCCTCCGGCTGGAGGTAGGAGAAGTCGGCTTCGTCACCGCCCTGTTGGACATACCGGAGGTCGGCCCCGCTACAGAAGACCCGCTCGTGGCCGGCCAGGATCACGCACCGGATCGTCCGGTCTCGCGCCAAGGCGAGGGCCGCCTTACGCAGGTCCTGGGCCATCTGGACGTCCAGGGCGTTGAACCGCTCGGGCCGGTCCAGGGTGATGACCCCGATGGCGTCCCGTCGGGTCACCCGGATGTGGTAGAGTTCTTCGACGACCTCGCCTTCTTTTTCCTTCATGGTGCCGCTGTCTCCCGTCGGGCGATGTAAGCCCGGAGGACCCACGGACCCGGCCGGTCGCCCCAAAAGACCCGGTCGCCCAAGATCCGTAAGGGAACCTGCGACCACAAGGTCAGGGCCGTATGAATCAGCTTTCCCCAACTGTCCCGAATCATCCATTCCCGATGGGCGTACGCGTAAGCCTTCAGGACGTCCAGGGCGCCGGCCCACTGGGCCTGTCGAACGAGACGGCGATGGACCGGATAGGCCGGCGACAATAAAATCGGCGGACCCATGTCGACTTCCTCGGTGACGATGTGCACGGTCGAGCGGGTCGCCGTCGCCCCGTCGAGGATGGCATCCCGGGTCGCGTGAAGGCCACGGTAGAGGGGTCGCCCGGTGGGGTCCCGCCGGGTGAGGTCCCCGTCATGGACGTTCAGGACCCGGCCGGGAAAGGCGCTCAAGAGGACAGGCGTCACGATATAGATATACCGAAACAGGACCAAGTGCGTCGGATCCCAAGCCCCGATGTACCGGAGACTCCGGTCGTCGTAGTCCGGTCGATGCTGAAGGTCCCGGACGGGCACCTGGCGCGCCCGGTAGAAGGCCTGAATGTCATGGCAGACCCAGGGGATGTCATACCGCTCGAGGACCGGGATGGCCGTGCTGTCCGGGGTCGTCACCAAAGCCCCGACGATCGTATAGTCCGGCGACCGACTACCGTAATCCAGCAGGGCCTCGAGACCTTCGCCCCGGGGACCGACCATCACGACGACTCGCAACCGACCCGTCATCTTCGTCCCTCTCGGTTCGAACTGGGCCTCATGGCCCGACTACTGATTTAGGCTCGTGCACTCTGGGTGTTCGGTGTCAGACGCCCGGGATTCGGGCTCGGGCCTCAAACCCGATACCCGACGCCGAAAACCGAACACTGCTCCTAAGGGTCCTCCACGACGACGTGACCCCCGTACTCGTACCAAATCTTGCAGGTCCCCTCGCTACTGACCATGCAGGCCCCGACGGGATTCTGGGGCGTGCACTCCTTCCCAAAGAGGCGGCAGTCGTAGGGGGACGCGATCCCGGCCATAATGTCCCCGCAGATGCACTCCTGCGTGAGCCGGGGCGGCGCCCCCTTCAGGAGGTCGCTCACGTCGATGTCGTAACGCCGCCGGGCGTCGACCCCGGCATATTTCGACCGAATCCGGAGGTTGCCGTTCGGAATGTGGGCGATGCCGCGCCAGGTGCCGCCGACGGTCTCGAAGACCTCCCAGAGCAGACGCTGGGCCTGGCGGTTTCCCTCCGGCGTGACGCATCGGGGATAGGCGTTGACGACCCGCAGGTCGCCGTCCCGGATGAGTTCGACCAACTGGGTCAGGGCCGCCAGGATGTCGAGGGGCTCGAAGCCCCCGACGACGACGGGAATCCGGTGACGCTCGACGAACCGCTCGAAGATCTTCCACCCCGTGATAGTCGCCGCATGGCCGGCCGCCAAGAAACCCTGCACCCGGGTATCGGGCATCTCGGCGATGATCTCCATGACCGGCGGGATGTACTTGTGGGCCGACAGGACCGAGAAGTTCGGCGGCGGCTTCGATAGGATCACGGCGGCCGTGGCGACGGCGGTCGTCTCAAAGCCTGTAGCGAAAAAGACGACGTCCCGGTCCGTCGATTGGGCCAGCCGCAGGGCGTCCCAGGGACTGTAGACGACCCGCACGTCGGCGCCCTGGGCCTTGGCCTCGGCCAGGGACATCACGCTCCCGGGGACCCGGAACATGTCGCCGAAAGTGGCGACGATGACGCCCCGGAGGGCCAGGGCCACCGCCTCGTCGACTTCCGGCATGTCCGTCACGCAGACGGGACAGCCGGGCCCCATAAACACGTTCAGGTTCCGGGGGAGGAGACTCCGCAGGCCAAAACGGGCGATGCTCTGTTCGTGAGTCCCGCAGACATGCATGACCGACACGGGCCGCCCGATCTGGTCGCAGAGCCGCTGAAGGGTCTGCCGCAGGGCCTGGACCCGCTCGGGATCCCGGAACTCCAACCGCTTCCATGCGCCCTCGTCGCGGACCGCTTCCATGGTCAATCCCCCCGGGCGGCGTCGATCTCGCTCCGGACGTCTGCACCCATTAAGTCATTCTCAGCCGCCCGCACGACGGAGTCATAGAAGGCCAGCGTCTCTTCGATCTCCTCTTCCGGAATCCGCCGGATGGCAAAACCGACGTGGACCAAGACGTAATCGCCGGGTTGGACCGGCTGGTCGACCGTCTCGAGCCGGACCTTCCGGCGAGTCCCCCAGAAATCGACGACGGCCACAAGGCCGTTGACTTCGACGACTCGACCCGGCACGCCTAAACACATAGGCCCTTCCTCTGGGAAGGACGATTTTTAAGCACCCGGCAGATGGGCAGTCGGCAGGTCGGGATAACCCTTACACCATCACTCCGTCGTCACTCGTCACTCCGTCGTCACTCGTCACTCCGTCCCTTTGAAAAGTCGTACCTCGGGGCGGTGGAAAAGGCCGATCGGGCACCACTCCCACGAACCGAACGGCTCTGGTGATCCAGGGCGCCCCACTGCCGAAGGATTCGGAGGGCCCAAGAGACGAGGTCCGGCAAGCTCGCCTGCACCGTCGGGGAAAGTTCCGTCGAGGGTTCGATCCGCGCCGGGACGACACCCAAAAGCTCGACAGTCCGGAGGTCCTCGCCCCGCCGGAGCTTCAGGAGGGCGACCAGGTCGGGCAGGGCGATATCGTGGGCCGAGACCTTCAGGGGGATCCGCGTGGGTCCGTCGAGGAGGGACACGCGGAGGACGGTCCCAGGCGGGGCGTCCGCCCGGATGGCGTCCAGGAATAGCAGACGAGTTGCCTCCTCCAAGTAAGGCAGGAGGCTCAGGCCCAGGGTGCCTCCGTCTAAGTAGGTGACATCGGGTCGGGCGAATCGCTCTCGCAGGAGCCGTACGGCGTGGATGCCCACGCCTTCATCGCCCAGAAGCAGATTGCCCAATCCCACGACCGCAATCGGCATTTCCGCCTCCGTCCCCTTTTCAGGGGACCCCTTGCAGGCAAATCTCACAGGCCGGAGGCCAGAGACTGCACTCCCCCAAACCCGCCCCGACCCGGCACCGAGCCGGGCGAGGCGGGCGCGGGAGGGGAACCCCTTAGGGCTTTTCGGCTTCGGACGCTAATTCCTCCTCAAAGACGAACTTCTTCCCCGATATCATCGTGTCGATTTCCGTCGTCCGGGTCACGACCATCGTGTACACGACCAGGTACAGGTGGACGACCAGGAAGATGGCAAAGAACCACAACATCAGGTGATGGAGGAGGTGGACGAAGTTGAGGTTATGGCCGAAAAGGGTCAGGCCCCAAGCGCCGAGGGTCCGCCAGAAGGGCGTGTACTTCTGATGGGCGTACAGCGTGAACCCCGTGACGATCGAGAACAGGACCCCGAGGTAGACCAGGAGGTAGGAGACGTTGCCCAGCGGGGAATGACCCGTATAAACCCGGTACCGGATGCGCGGCCAGAGGAGGCTCGAGATCTCGCCGCCCATCCAGCGCCACTGCCACTTCCGGACGGGAAGCATCGTGACCCATCGGCTGAAGCGATTCCCGACGAATCCCCAGTACAGCCGGAGCAGGAACGAGGCAAGGAGCGCATAACCCGCCAAGAAGTGGAGGAATCGAATCGTCCCGAAGGTGTAGATCCGGGAAGCCTCGACGGGCGCAGAGAACGGCGGATTCCCGATGAGGTACCCCGTGATCCCCAGGGTGACGACGCTGGCAAACATCAGCCAGTGGGCGATCCGGACCGGCGCCTGCCACACCTTCATGTAAATGATTCGAGACTCAGGTCGTTCCGCCATGGCCGGCCTCCCTATTCACTGGACCCGGACCCGGACGATTTCCCGACCCTGGGCGTCGTAGATGTGCGCCGCACAGGCCATGCAGGGGTCAAAGGAATGGACTGTCCGCAGGAGCTCGAGGGGCGCTTCCGGATTCTGAATCGGCGTGCCCTCCAGGGCGGCCTCGTAGGGGCCGGGCTGACCGGCCGCGTCCCGGGGACCGCCGTTCCATGTCGAGGGGACGACGCACTGGTAGTGAGCGATCTTGCCGTCCCGGATGGTGACCCAGTGGCCAAGGGCCCCACGCGGTGCCTCCATGTAGCCGAAGCCCTTCGCTTCCCGGGGCCATGTCGAGGGGTCCCACTTGAGGCCGTTGAAGGTCGTCGTGTCGCCCATGCGAATGAGGGAGACGATGCGGTCGTAGACCTGCGGCAGATAATCCGCCATGACCCAGGCCTCGATGGCCCGGGCGGCCGTCCGGCCCAGCGTCGAGAACAGGGCCGTGAGGGGTGCGTCCAGCTTCTGGAGGACGTAGTCGACCTTCTCCTTCACGTAGGGCTTGCCCTTCGCATAGGCGACCAGCATCCGGGCCAGGGGGCCGACCTCCATGCTGTGGCCCCGCCAGCGGGGCGCTTTCAGCCAGCTGTACTTGCCCTCCACGTTGAGGTACTCATACGGCGGCTTGGGACCCGTGTAGTTCGGCTCCGTCTCGCCCTCGAAGGGGTGGAGCAGGACGTTGTCGCCCCGGCCATAACGGTAGTACGAGTGAGCCACCGACTCCTGGACCTGTTCGGGGTCCTTGGGGTCGACGTCGTGGACCGTCTGGAGGTCTCGTCCCAGGATGGCCCCTCGGGGGAGATACAGGCGGTCGATTTCGTTCGTCTTGCCCTCGGGGAGTTCGCCGTAGGCCAGGTAGTTGCCGACGCCGGCACCCCACTGAGCCCATTCCTTGTAAAAGCCGGCGATGGCGATGAGGTCCGGGATGTAGACCTTCTCGACGAACGCCTTCAGTTCGTCGATGTGGGTCTTGATCATGGAGAGGACCTCGGCGTTAACAACCGACGGGGACGCCAAGTTGACCGACAGGGGCACGCCACCGACCACGAAGTTCGGATGGGGGTCCTTGCCGCCCAGGAAGGTCAGGATGCGGATGACCCGCCGTTGCCAGTCCAGGGCCTCCAGGTAGTGGGCGACGGCCAGGAGGTCGGCCTCGGGCGGGAGCTTGTAGGCCGGATGGTCCCAGTAAGCGTTGTCAAAGATCCCGAGTTGGCCCGATTCGACGAACTTCTTGAGCTTGCTCTGGACGTCCCGGAAGTAGGCCTCACTGGAGTTCGGCCAGTCAGAGACAGCGTGCGCCAGGTCGGCCGTCTTCTTGGGGTCCGCCTTCAGAGCATTCGGGACGTTGACCCAGTCGAGGGCATGCAGGTGGTAGAAGTGCATGACGTGGTCATGGGCGTTCTGCGTGGCGATCATGAGGTTCCGGAAGGCCTGGGCCAGCGGGGGGACGTCGATGCCCAGGGCGTCCTCCACGGCCCGGATGGAGGCGTAGGCGTGAACGGTCGTGCAGACCCCGCAGATGCGCTGGGCGAAGGCCCAGGCGTCCCGGGGGTCCCGCCCGATGAGGATCCGCTCGACACCCCGCCACATCGTACAGGACGAATAGGCCCGTACGATGCGTCCGCCGTCCACCTCGGCCTCGATGCGGAGGTGCCCCTCGATGCGGGTGATGGGGTCGACGACGATGCGAGCCATGATCCCCCTCCTTTAGCCTTCAGGGGGTTTCGGCTTGGCTTCTTCTTCCTTCTTGGCCAGCTCTTCCGCCTTCCGCTCGGCCCGTCGGACCGCCCAGGTGTAAATCGCATGGGCCAGGACGCCGACAGCCGTCACGCCGACCAGCGTGCCGCCCAGGCGGTCGGCCCGCTGTTCCACACCGAAGGCCCGAACCTCGGGGAGCCGCTCGTAAAAAGGCGTGAACCGGTCCCAGAAGTCCCGCTCCGAACAGCCGATGCAGGGATGGCCGGCCTTGACGGGCCAGCTGGCCTGCATGTTCCAGCGCAAAGACGCGCAGATGTTATAGGTTTCGGGGCCCTTGCATCCGAGCTTGTAGAGGCAGTAGCCCTGCCGGGCGCCGTAATCGTCAAAGGCGAGGGCGAACTGACCGGCATCAAAATGGGGCCGCCGCTCGCAGGTGTCGTGAATCCGCTTGCCGTACGCAAACAGGGGCCGCCGCTGGGCGTCCAGGTCCGGCAGACGGTTGAAGACCAGATAGTGCACCAGAAGCCCCATCAGGACGTCCGGATTCGCCGGGCACCCCGGTAGGTTGATGACCGGCTTCGTCCGGACGACGTCCTCGACCCCGACGGCGCCCGTCGGGTTCGGATTCGCCTTGGGGAGGCCGCCGAAGGCCGCACAGGTCCCGACGGCCACAAAGACCAAGGCGTAAGGCTCTACCTCCCGGATGATCTGCAGGGCCGTCTGGCCGCCGATGGTGCAGTAAATCCCGTCGTCCTTCGTGGGGATCGAGCCCTCGACCACGACGATGACCTGACCCTTGTTCGCCTCCAGGGCCTTCCGACGGGCTTCCTCGGCCCGATGCCCGGCCGCCGCCATGAGCGTCTCGTGATAGTCCAGGGACACAGCTTCTAAGACCGCCTGGGCCACCGATGGGGAATTCGCCCGGGTGAAGGACTCCGTGTTGCCGGCACAGTCCTGAAACTCCAGCCAGATGATCGAGGGCCGCCGATTCTGAACCGCCGTCTCCAGGGCTCGAGCGATCGTGGGGATGAAGGCGTCCGAAAGTCCCAGAAGGACTGCCATCCGCCCGCAGAACTTCAGGAACTCCCGACGACTCCAGGCGTCGTCCAGGAGGCCTGAACGTTCCCAGGTATGGAGAGTCTGGATGCCACCCCACATAGACCACCTCGCCGAGGGAGTCGGAAAGAAATCGGTTACAATTTCTGTGCCGCCCTCGGCCGAAGAGGGATCGGCCTCGGGCGAAAATCCAGACGGCGGCTGTCCGAAAAGTGGGACCCTGGAGTCGGATGGGAGTCTCAATTCTGGGACGGATGCTTTTCGGGAATTCGGCAGTCCGGGAATTCGGGAGTTCGGCCGAGGGTCCCAAAAGCCCTGCCATCCAGGGCCCTATCGGCCGACCGGCCGACCGGCCCAAGACCGTCGCTCGTCCCTTCGTCACTCCGTCACCTTGAAAAATCGTACTTTCCGGGGGATGGGAAAGGTTGTTCCGACGCCATTCTCACGAACCGAAGGGCTTTGAAGCGCTCTCATAAATCCGACCATAGACCATAGACCACGGACCATAGACCGGCTTGGGCCCAGGGGGCCTCCTCGTCTTGAGGGGATGGCTTGTGGAATCCATCTCAAGTCCCTCTCTGAACTCGTCTCAAGAGTCCCTGATCTCAGTGAGAGAGAAGCTCTGGATCAAGGCCCTCACCCTACCCTCTCCCCCAGGGAGAGGGTTTTGAGATGAATTCTTTGTTATCAGAGCCGTTCGGTTGGGAGAAATGCGGTTCCCATCCGGGAAAACGGTGGCCCGGCCATCTCGATTTTTCAAGCTTGTTAAGGATGACACCGCCATCCCTGGCGGTGTTCAAAGGGGATCGACCCGGCCAGGACGGGCGGTGCATGAGGAGGACGCCCGCAGGACGGCCGGCTCTCTACGGAAGCCACCGGCACGACGGCCGGTGTCCCGTGGATAGACGCCCATCTCCCGACCTGCCGACCTGCCCACCTGCCCATCTGCCCATCTGCCGACCTGCCTATCTGCCGACCTGCCCATCTGCCGAATGCCTGAAACATCGTGCTTCCGTGGAGGTGCCCTTTCCGCTCTCCATCTCACTTCTCACCGCCCGAACGGCTTTGTTATCCTGAGGGCCGAGTCCCGATGGCCTGCTTCCTACGACCCAACGGCCGAATTCCCGAATGGCCGAACTCCCGGACTGCCGATTTGTGAGGAGCAAGATGGCTCGATGGGCTTGGGGCCTGGGGTGTCTGATCGTCCTCCTGGGCTTTGGATGCGCCTCAGGGGACCCCCGGCGGGGTGCCCAGGTCTTCCAAGAGCGAGGATGCCCTTACTGCCATACGATCGGCCAGGGTCCCAAGACGGGACCCGACCTGCGGGGCGTCGGCCGCCGCTATGACGCCACTACGCTGGAACTGTGGCTCACCGACCCCGAGGTCGTCTACCGCCAGACCGGGCGCCGGCCCCGCAATCCGGGGTTTCCCCCGATGCCCCGTATCGCCTTGACCGCACAGGAAATTCAGGACCTGGTAGCTTTCCTGCGACGTCAATGATGCCCTTCCGCTCCCGGGCCCTCCCGGGGAACTGCGGGTGAAATCACCCGCGGGTGGGTGATTTCGCGCAAGCAGATATCTATTATCCAGCGAATCCGTCCTTGCGCGCGGGGCTGAGATGAAAACGCCCATCTGCCTATCGGCCGAATGGACCCAGACCCCGCTCTCAGTGAGTAGGGCGGGAGCCTTCCATCCGTATTTCTATCTTTTCCTACCCTGCATCCCTACCCCCCAGGCTCCTTTCGGCGGGCCCTGTGGACAAGTGACGAGGTCGCACGTCCCGGACGACGGAGAAGGCCGTTTGGAACGGAAATTGTACAGATCACCCATCGGCAGACTCTAAAAGCCCAAGTCTTTAACAGAGGACAAGGAGGGGGCGATGAAGCAGAAAGTGCTCATCCTCGTCGGATGTCTGGTCGGATTTCTCCTCACGACGTTCGCCTTGGCGGCCCCGGAGGCTCCCCCCGCGAAGGGCTACGCGGGCACGCAGACGTGTCGCGAGTGTCACGCACCGTACTACCAGAGTTACATCCAGACCACTCACGGCGTGAAGGAAGACAAGCGCACGCCGGAGGCCAAGTTCGGATGTGAGACCTGCCACGGCCCCGGGGCGGCGCACGTGAAGGAGCAGGGCGGCGAGGTTCCTGGCAACGGGGCCGCTCCGGCGGAGTCAGGGAACACTTCTATCCAGGTCCTGGGTCCGAAGTCGAAGCTCTCCGTCGAGGAGCGGAATGCCGTCTGTCTGAGCTGTCATGAGACGATGACGACGAAGGTCGCCCTCTGGCATGGGAGCCCCCACGAAAGCCGGAATTTGGCCTGCACAAATTGCCACAGCGTCCATAGCGGCCATCCGAAGATGCTGGCCAAGCCGACGGAAGTCGAGACCTGTACGACATGCCACCAGCAGGTGAAGGCCGAGATCCACAAGAATTCGCACCATCCCATCCGGGAGGGCCGGATGACGTGCACGAGCTGTCACAACCCCCACGGGACGGTGACCGACAAGCTCATCGCCGCCAATTCGATCAACGAGAAGTGCTATGAGTGCCACACGGAAAAGCGGGGTCCCTTCTTGTGGGAACACCCCCCGGTGACGGAAAGCTGTGTGACGTGTCATACGCCGCACGGGTCGTCCCACAACAAGCTCCTGGTGTCGAAGACGCCCTTCCTGTGCCAGAGTTGTCATTCCAATAGCCGCCACCCGGGTACGCTGTATGCCTTGAATCCCCAGCAGGCCGCTCAAGGACTCTCGGTATTTCAAGCCTTGAACAACCGGGCGTTCTACCGGAACTGTCTGAACTGCCACTCCCAGATTCACGGAAGCAACCATCCATCCGGCAAAAGCTTAGCCCGCTGAAGGAGGGAGGCCATGTCGGGACGTGGGAAGATGTTTGCCATCTTAGGGGCGATCCTGCTCTTGTCTGTCCTACCTTACGGATGGGCCCAAGAGGAGAAGGCCCAGCAAGAGGAAGTCCGCCCTACGGTAACGGTCCAGACGGAGGTCACGGCCGCCGCCGTGAGCCATCTCCGGGATTCGGCGAAGTTCACCGAGTATCGAGCCTTTCCGCCGGGTTCGTGGGGCGACGTGACGGTCCGGTATCGCCGGGGTGCTTACGTCTTAGAAGCCCTGGCGAAGAACATCGCCCGGGACGACCAGCTCCTCCGGCTGACGAGCCAGCGGTTCGGATGGTTCAAGCTGGACCTGACCTACGACAAGATCCCCCACCGGTTCGCCTTTGACGCTCAGTCTCTGTTTTCGGGCATCGGGACCGGCCATCTCCAGTTGAGTCCGCGGCTTCAAAGCGACCTGCAGTCGTCCCGGTCGCCGACGGACCTGGTCGGCCGCATCCTGGGCTACCTCCCCGGGGCCGCGACCTTCGATGAGGCCCTCTTTCGGAAGACCTTCCGGGCCGACCTGAAAGTCGTCGCCTGGGACCCCTTCCGGCTGACGGCCGAGACCAGCTTTGAGAAACGTGAAGGCACGCGACCCTTCGGCGGAAGCTTCGGCTTTGGCAATACGGTCGAGATCCCCGAACCCATCGACTACGACACGACCCAGGTGCGTCTTGCTGCCGAGTACGGCCGCAAGCCCCTCTTCGTGAACTTCAGCTACTACTTCTCGGACTTTGCGAACAACATCGACACCCTGACGTGGGCAAACCCTTATCGGGCAACGGACAGCACGTCCCCCACGGCTTACATTCAGTCCTACTTGGCCGGGCCGGCGACGGGCCTGATCGACCTGTATCCCAATAACCGGGCGCACTACTTCTCGTTCAGCGGCGTCCTGATGGACCTCCCCCTTCAGAGTCGGCTTTCGGCCACGGCTTCCTTCGGGCGTCTGACCCAGAACGACCCCTTAGTGCCCTACACGTCCAACCGGGCGATCAGTAAAGGGGCCCCGAGCGGGGTCCCCGGTGAGCCCGTCCCCTTCGACGCCTGGGACAAGGCCAGCCTGCCGATTCAGCAGGCGGACTTGAAGGTCGACGTCACCCAGCTCCAGGTCCTGCTGACTTCCAAGCCCCTGCGGTTCGCCCGCCTTAAGCTGAAGTACAACTTCTATCACTGGGACAACAAGTCCGAACAGATCCACTTCCCGGGCCACGTCCGGATGGACGCCGTCTGGGAGCCCGAACCGGCGGCGAACGTCCCGACCGGCTTCAAGAAGAATAGCTTTTTGGTGGACCTCAGCTTGGACGTCTGGAAGTCGACGACGCTCACGCTCGGCTACCGGTTCATCCGGACGGACCGGGTCTTCCGGGAAGTCGCCGAGCAGGACGACAACATCTTCAAGGTCGCTCTGGACACGACGCCCCTGTCCTGGCTGACCCTGCGGGCGGCCTACGAGCGGTCCCAACGGCGGGGCGAGTACGACTTCATGATCCCCTTCATCGCTTCTCACCTGGGTGAGGAGGAGGTCGAGAACCCGCCCCAGATCCCCTTCCTGCGGAAGTACGACCAGGCGAATCGGGACCGAGACAGCATCTTGGTGATGGCCTCGGTGAGTCCTACGGACAAGCTGACCCTCTCGGGTTCGGTCGTCTACGGGAAGGACGACTTCCGGGACTCCCCCTTGGGCCTCCTGAACGACCGCCGGACCGTTTATTCGGTGGACGCCGATTACGCCCTGACGGAGCAGGTCAGCCTCTTTGCTTTCTACAGTCTGGAAGATTACAAGAACCGCACCAAGGCCCGGCAATGGGTCCCGGGCGGGGTCGGGGACCCCTACGTGCGGGAGACCGGTCTGGACTCCCTCAGCAACTGGACGTCGGACGAAAAAGACAAGCTCCACAGCCTGGGCGGGGGCCTGCAGGCCGTCCTGCTGAAGCCCCGGAAGCTGACGGCGGACGTATCCTACACGTATTCGAAGTCGGACGGGGCCGTCGCCTTCGTGAGCCCCGTCGGAACGTCGGCCAACGATGCAAATCCCTTCGAGCCGGTGAACTTTGGCCAGGTCGACGACGTCCGGTTCCATGTCCTGAATGCCAGCCTGCGGTACACGGTCACCCGGGGGCTCGTGTACACGGTCGGTGCCCTGTGGGAAAAGTTCCGCTATGACGACGACCTGAGTACCGTCGGCTTCGTATATATCCCGGTCACCGCGACGGGAGCGTTCAACGGAGCGACCCTCATGGGGACTCAACTGAAGGGCTATAACGTCACCGTGTTCTACATGAAGGTCAGCTATACGTTTTAGGGCAGACGCCGGAGTCGTCAGGAAGGCAAGGAATCCAGCACCCCCCACTACCCGCCCCCTCTCTGCACGGAGGTGCGGGGAGGGGGCCGCCCTTTTATTTTGGAATGCACGATGCGAGATGCAGGATGCAGGATAGGGACTCTGGATATGGGTAAATCCCGAGCCTGACACCCGACATCCGGGTACTTGCCGTCGAAGCCGGCCTTCAATTCCCTCCTATCCTGCATCCTGCATCCTGGAAGAAGGAGGTCCACCATGCGAATGTCATCATGGTTATGGATGTTATGGGCGGCCCTCCTGGTCGTCGGCCTGGTCGGGGTGGCGACGGCCCAGGAGAAGGCCGCTTCGGGCAAGGAGCTGTTCACCAAGTACAAGTGCACGATGTGCCACAGCATCAAGGCCGAGGGCATCGAGGCCAAGCGAGCCGCGGAAGGGGGAGAAGCGGAAGCGAAGGTGACGGACCTCTCGGACGTCGGCTCGAAGGTCGAGAGCGCCCAGTGGATTCAGGACTGGCTTCTCAAAAAGGTCGAAAAGGACGGCAAGAAGCACAAGGTCCTCTTCAAGGGGACGGAGGCGGAGCTCAAGACGCTGGCCGAATGGCTGTTCTCCCTAAAGGGCAAGAAGTGATGTCTCGGGTGCCGGGGTCCGGGCTCCGGCTCCAGGGCCCAGACCTGCGGGGGCATGAAGTACATGTTTGGGGTGCTGGGTGTTCGGTCTTGCGCGTCCTCCGACGCCGAACACCCAGCGCCGATGACCGACATTAAGTAGGACCTAACCTCCGGCATCTGGGACTTCGGTTCGGGAGGGTGGCGGATGAGAGGCGTGACACGGCGGAGCTTTGTCGACTGGCTCCTCGGGCTGGGCATCGTCGGGTGGGTCTCCTCTGTGCTGTATCCCGTTATTCAGTACATCATCCCGCCCCGAGTACCGGAAGCGCGGCTTTCGGCCGTCAAGGTCGGCAAGGTCGACGACTTCGAGCCCAACTCGGGGCGGGTCGTCCGATTTGGCAATCAGCCCGTGCTTCTCATTCGGACAGAGTTTGGGGACTTCAAGGCCTTCGGGGCGACCTGTACGCATCTGGCTTGTATCGTGCAGTACCGGGCGGACTGGAAGCTGATCTGGTGCGCCTGTCATAACGGGCGTTTCGACCTCAACGGCATCAACATCGCCGGTCCCCCGCCGCGTCCCCTGGAGCCGTTCAAGGTCGTCCTCCGGGGGGATGACGTGTATGTCACGCGGGAGGCTTAACGTAACCGTTCAGCCCGTGAGGACCCCGGGTAGCGGCTATGTGGCGGCGCATTTATGAGTGGCTCGACGAGCGGTATCAGCTTCAGGCCCTCGTCGAGTTCATGTCTCACAAGTACGTGCCCATGCACCGGCACGCCATCTGGTACTACTTCGGCGGCGTCAGCCTTTTCCTGTTCCTGGTCCAGGTGACGACGGGCATCCTCCTCCTGATGTACTACCGGGTCGGCGAGGACGCCTCTTACGAGAGTGTGCGTTTCATCATGTCCCAGGTCCGGTTCGGATGGCTGATCCGGTCGATTCACAGCTGGGGCGCCAACCTGATGATCCTGACGGTCTTCATCCACATGTTCAGCGTGTACTTCACGCGAGCCTATCGAAAGCCCCGGGAGCTCACGTGGGTCAGCGGCTTTCTCCTCCTGGCGCTGGCCCTGTTCTTTGGCTTTACAGGGTATCTCCTGCCCTGGAACCAGCTGGCCTTCTTTGCGACGCGGGTCGGGACCGAAATCGTCGGCTCGGTCCCCGTCATCGGTCGGGAGCTCGTCCGGATCCTTCGAGGCGGCGAGGAGGTCAGCGGGGCGACCCTGGCCCGCTTTTTCGGCCTGCACGTGGCGCTCCTGCCGGGCATCTTCACCGTCCTGCTGGCCCTCCATCTGCTGTTCATCCAGCGCCAGGGCATCGCCGAACCCGAGTCCTGGGCCGGGCGACCCGAGTCGGAAAAGCGGCGGATGCCCTTCTTCCCGAATTTCCTGCTCCGGGACCTTCTCTTGTGGTTGATCGTCCTGAATGTCCTGGCCTTCCTGGCCGTCTTTTATCCGTGGGAGTTGGGCCCGAAGGCCGACCCCTTTGCGCCGGCGCCGCCGGGGATCAAACCCGAGTGGTACTTCCTGTTCATGTACCAGACCCTGAAGGTCCTACCGGCGAAGATTCTCTTCCTGGAGGGGGAATTCGTGGGCCTCTTGCTCTTCACGCTCGGCGGCCTCCTGTGGATGACGGTCCCCTTCTGGGAGGGCAAGGTCGGCAAGTATCGGAACGAAATCGCTCACCTCATCGGGTGGGTCGTCCTGGTGTACATCATCACGATGACCCTCTGGGGGTTCCGTTCATAGGGAGCTCGGTGTCAGGTGCGAGGCTATGGGGCATGAACGAACACTGAAGCGCGACCGTCGTCGGAGGATCTGGCTCATCGTCGGCCTCCTGGTAGGGTTCGGCCTCGGTGGCGGTCTGGGGACCGGACAGGCCCAGACGCAAGACCAGTGTCGGACGTGCCATCGGGAGCTCTTGGAGGACGCCCCTTCCCAGAGGTACGTCAACGACATTCACTTCCAGAAGGGGATCACCTGTGCCGGCTGTCACGGCGGTGACCCGACCCAGGCCGATATGGACGCGGCGATGGACCCCAAGAAGGGTTACATCGGCGTTCCCAAGGGGGCTCAGGTCACGCAGACCTGCAACGCCTGCCACGCGAACGAAGCCCGGATGGCCCAGTGGGCCAGCTCGATCGACACCGTCCAGTTCCAGCGGTTTGAGACCAGCGTGCACGGGAAGGCCGACGTGGCGACCTGTGTCGGCTGTCACGGCGTCCACGAAATTCGATCGGCCCGAGACCCCCAGTCGCCGACGTACCCGACCCAAGAGGTCTTCTTGTGCGCTCGATGTCATGCCGACCCTGCCTATATGCGGAAGTTCAACCCGGCCCTCCCGACGGACCAGCTGGAAAAGTACTGGACGAGCCGGCACGGCCAACGACTCCGGCAGGGCGACACCCGGGTCGCCACCTGTTCGGACTGTCACACGGCCCATACCGTCTATCCCCCGAAGGACCCCCGGTCCAGCGTTTACGCCGTCAACGTGCCCATCATGTGCGCCCGGTGCCACAGCGACCCCGAGTCCATGAAGCCTTACGGGATCCCGACGAATCAATATGACCTCTATGCCTCGACGGCCCACGGGCGGGCCTTGCTGGAAAAGCACGACACGGGCGCCCCGGCCTGCAATGATTGTCACGGCAACCACGGCGCCATGCCGCCCGGCGTGCAGACGCTCTCCCACGTGTGCGGCCTCTGCCATGCCCTGAACGCCGAGTACTTCAACAAGAGCCCCCACGCGGCCGCCTTCGAAAAGAAGGGCCTCCCACAATGCGAGGCCTGCCACGGCAATCACCAGGTCCCGACGACGTCCCTGGACCAGCTCCGGCCCGAGGCCCCCGTCTTTACGTGCCGGAAGTGCCACTCGATGGACGACAAAGGCACGCAGACGGCCCGCAGGATGTACGAAACGATTCGCCGTTTGGTCACCCTGGAAGAGGAAGCCCGACGGGTCTTGACGGCCGCCGAACAGAAGGGCATGGACGTGGCCGACGCCTGGTTCCAGCTTCGGGACGTGCACGGTGCCTACCTGAAGGCCCGGACGGTCGTCCACACGGCCGACCCCGCCGAGGTCGAGAAGGTCGTCGAGCCGGCCGTCCAGCTCGCCCGACAGGCTCAAGCCGCGGGCCAGCGGGCCCTGGCCGAATTCGATTTCCGTCGGAAGGGCCTCGCCTTCGCGACGCTCTGGATCACGCTCCTGGTCGTCGCCCTGTATCTCAAGATCCGCCAAATCGAGGCCCGGTCCCGGGACGAGGAACGGAAGCCATGAGGCGGCGGCTCTTCCTGGAGTGGCTGGTCCGACTGGTGGGGACGCTGTGGGCGGGGTCCGGACTCTACGCCCTGTGGCGGTTTTTGCGGCCGCCCCGGGAGAATGTCGGGTCGAGCACCTCGGGCTATCGGGTCGGGTCCGCCGACATGCTGGCCCCGGGCAGTAGTCGGGTCGTCTTCGTCGCCGACCGGCCCGTCCTGCTGATCCGGCGGAACGAACACCAGTGGCTGGCCTTTTCGGCGCTGTGCACCCATCGGCGGTGCGGTGTGAGCTGGGCGCCCCAGCGGGACGTCATCCTGTGCCCCTGTCATGGGGGTGTATTCGACCTCAGCGGCAACGTCCTGCAGGGTCCGCCGCCGAGCGCCCTCCCGCGATATGCGGTCGAGGTCGTCCACGGGCAGGTATACATTCGGTTTTAGGGGCAGGGGGCAAAGGGCATAGAGCATAGGGCGATGAGGACCGGCACGCTGGGGTGGACGCCGCCATGACTGGCGGCGCCGGGACAGGAGGACGCCGGCATCACTGCTGGCGTTCCGAGGATGGGAGTGGTGGGGTGACTCCCGGCTCTGGGGGAAGATACGGGATGACTCCCGGTTCCTAAGGTGGACACCGGCATGACTGCTGGTGTTCCGAGGATGGGGCTGGGATGAAACCGTTTGTAGTTGTAGTGCGGCGATTTATCGCCGCATGAGACGCGCAATGAATTGCGCTACTACAAACTGCACAGGCGGGCGCCTGCGCTCCCATCTCCCGACCTGCCGACTGCCCATCTGCCTATCTGCCGACTTGCCGAATCTACCATGCAGCGGGAAAGCGGTGATTCCCGGAGCTGGATACTGCGGTCGTGGCGGACGACCCGGTGGGCCTTCGGATGGCATCACCTCCCGGGTCTTCTCCTCTTGCTGGGCTTCGGCATTCAGGCCTTCACGGGGGCTTTGCTGGCCTTTTACTACCGGCCGACGGTCGAACGGGCCTTCGAAAGCGTGAACCTGATCCGCTATCGAGTCTTCCTGGGGGAGGTCATCCACTCGGTCCATCACTGGGGGGCCTACGTCCTGACCGGGCTGGCCGTCCTCCACGGCCTGGGGATCCTCATCCAGCGGGACTACCTGCGCCTTCGGGGTCAGTGGCTCGTCGGGACGGGCCTCCTGGCCTTGCTGGTCCTCTCGGACGTGACCGGTCACCTCCTGCCCTGGAGTCAGACGGGCCTCTGGACGACCGTGCGGGCCCTGGAAGAAATCCGCCGACTTCCCGGCCTCGGGGCCTTATTTTCCTTCCTCGTCGGGGGGATCGACGTCACGCAGGATACCCTGACGCGCTTTTATTTTCTGCACGTTTCGGCTCTGCCGGGACTTTTTGTCCTCCTGGCCTTTACGCACGTACATGCCTCTTTTCGGTCTGGACTCCGGCGGCCCAGTCTGGGTCGGCCGGTCTATCCGGATTGGGTCCACTGGGGTCTAAGCGCCCTTCTGCTGTGGGTCGGCGGCCTGACGACCCTGGCCGTCTTGGCTCCGCCTCTCCATCCCGAGGTCGCCGATGTCTTGCATCCCCCGACCGTGACACGCGCCCCCTGGTATTTTCGACCCCTTCAGTGGCTGGAACCCCGAGCGCCGGGATGGGCCCTGGGATGGGGCTTCCTGGCGTTGCTGGCCTTCTGGACCCTTTTGCCCTGGCTGGACGACCGGCGGCGGGGGACCCTCCGCTGGTGGGCCCTGGGGACGGCGCTGGGCTATATCGCCCTGGCGTGGGTCGGAAGCTATCGTTGAACGAGGCTGGCATTGAATGCGGCCGTCTTCATCTTCGTCCTGGCGTCCACATGTCTGACGTGCCACAGCGAGCTGAAGGCCCGCTTTACGGAGGACGTCCATAGCCGTAAGGGCGTGGCCTGTACGGCCTGCCACGGCGGCGTCGAGGGCCCGCTCGAGATGGAGGCCGCCCACGGCAAGGACTTCCGGGGCGTGCCCCAGCGGTCTCAAATCCCCCGGCTCTGCGCCGACTGCCACAGCGACCCGGAGCGGATGCGGCCTTTTAACATCCCCATCGACCAGTACCTGTATTATCAGAGTTCGTATCACGGGCGGGCCTTGGCCCGGGGCGATACCCGGGTCGCCGTCTGTACGGACTGCCACGGGACCCACGACATCCGGCCGGCCCAAGACCCCCGAAGCCGGGTCTATCGAGAGAATGTCGCCGAGACCTGCGGTCGGTGTCACGCTCAGAAGGAGCTCATGGAACGGTACGGCCTGTCGGCCGATGTCGTGGATCGGTACCGCGCCAGCGTTCACTTCCAGGCGTTGGCCTCGGGCCATCCCCGGGCGCCTCACTGTGCGACTTGCCATGGCAAGCACGGGGCCGCCCCGCCCAGCGTTCGGGAAGTCTCGGAAGTCTGCGGGTTGTGCCATACCCGGTCCATGGAAATGTTCCTCCAGAGCCCCCACGCCCGGGCCTTTCTGAGCCGGGGTCTACCGGCCTGCGTGGCCTGTCACGACAACCATGCGACGGCCCGGGTCGACCCCGAACGGCTCGTGGAGGTCTGCGGAAAGTGCCATGAGACCGGCCAACGACCCATGAAGGTCGCCGCCGAGATTCAGACCCTCCTGAGGACCGCCACCGCCGACCTTCAGGAAGCCCAGACAGCCCTCGAGGCGGCCCGGGCCGTCGGCGTCCCGACCCGGGCGATGGCGGAGCGGCTGGAAGAGGCGCGGACCTTCCTGAGCGGCATCCAGCCGGTCGTTCACAGCCTGCGGGTCGGGGATATCGAGGCCGAGACCCGAAAGGTCCGTTCCATCGCCGGTGAGATCCGGAGCGAGGTCCAGCGTTGGCGGGGTCATCGGACGGCCCAACGGTTTCTCCTCATCGCTTTTTGGTTTTACCTCCTCCTGACGGTTGCCCTCTTGGAGATCCGACGGGCCGGCCTTTCTGGCGAGAAGCCGCCGGAGGGCCCCCCCGACGAGCGGGGGAGCGTCCGATGGGGCGCCCTCTGGTTGATGGTCGGCCTGGGCGGCCTCCTGTTAACCGTCTTCTTGTTAATGCAGGTGACCTCGACGCCGGCCTTCTGCGGCTCTTGCCACGTCATGCAACCCTACTATCAGTCCTGGAAGGCGTCGACGCATCGGAACGTCCCCTGCGTGGATTGCCATATCCCGCCGGGCATCACGTCCGAATTCCGGAAGAAGTATGAGGCCCTCTCGATGGCCGTCCAGTACATCACCCACACTTACGGGCCGAACCCCTGGGCCGAGGTCGAGGACGCCAGTTGCCTGCGGTGTCACGAACGGCGTTTGCTTCAAGGCAAGGAAGTCTTCCATGGCATCGTCTTCGACCATGCGCCCCACCTTCTGGAGCTCCGGCGGGGGATGCGCCTCCGCTGTACGTCCTGCCATTCCCAGATCGTCCAGGGCCTTCACATCACGGTCACCGAATCGACGTGCTTCCTGTGCCACTTCAAGAACCAACGCTTGGGCGTCGGACCGGCCCGATGCGAGCTCTGCCACATTCCGCCCGCCGGACCCGTCGAGGCCCAAGGCGTCCGCTTCGACCACGGCGACGTCCGGCGTTTCGGGATGGACTGCGTGTGGTGCCATCAGAGGAGTATCCGGGGCGAGGGGGCCGTTCCCCGGGAGCGCTGTCTGACCTGTCACAACGAGCCGCAACGACTGGCCCGGTTCGGGGACGAAGCCTACCTCCACCATCAGCACGTGACGGAACATAAAGTCGAGTGCACCGACTGTCATCAGGAAATTCAGCACGGTCGTCTCCCCCTGACGCCGGCCGCCACGGCCTGCGAACGATGCCATTTGAGCGGCCATACCGCCACCCGGGACCTGTACGCCGGCCTCGGCGGGAAGGGCGTCCCGCCCCGACCCAGCAAGATGTTCCTGACGGGCGTCGACTGCGAGGGATGTCACTTCCTCGAACACGCGGCCCGGGGCGGCCTCCGGCGGGCCAACGAGGTCAGTTGTATGGCCTGCCACGGGACCCGGTACCGGAAGATTTATCTCCAGTGGAAGACCGTCCTCGAACGGGCCCTGCGGGACGTCGAGACGGCCTATGCATCGGCCGTCCGCTGGGCACCCGCCGCCCCGGTCTTGCAAGACGTAAAGGCGAACCTTGAACTCGTCCGCCAGGCCAACGGGATTCACAATCCCGACTATGCCTTGGCCCTGTTGGCCTGGAGTTACCGGCAGGTCCAAGAGGCCGTCCAAGGTCGGCCGGTCCGTCTCCCACCCTGGGTGCAGGTCCCCTATACGTCTTCCTGCATGAACTGTCATCAGGGGATCGAACTTCAGACAGCCCCCTATCGGGACTATACCTTTTCCCATGCGAAGCACATCACTGTCCAGGCCCTGACGTGCGAGACGTGCCATCGGCCCCACGAGGTCCGGGAACCCGCCGAGGTCCTGCGACCGGGCCTGGCCTGCGGCCCTTGCCACCACGCCCCGGAAGTCCGCCGGGCCTGTCAGGACTGTCACGGCCTCGGCCCGCCGGAGGTCACCCGGCGGGCCGACGGACGCATGTTCCCGCATCGCCTCCATGCCAGTCCCGAGGACTTAGGCCTGGCCTGCGGGACCTGTCACGCGGCCGGCCGCCTCCGCCCCGACCCTAAAGTCTGTCAAGAGTGCCATGAATAGGTCTTCGGTATTCGGTGTTAGGTCCAAAGAAGACTACGGACCATAGACCACAGACCATAGACCTGACGGAGTCATCGGAATACCCGTCTCGAGACGAAGCGAACCAGGCTTCCGAAACAGGTCGAGGGTCGGTGGTCTGTGGTCTTTCTACCGGGCACCCAGCATCCAAGACCCAACACCCAACATCACGGGAGGCCCTGCTCGAGGGCCTTCTGCATGGCACCCCAGAAGGGGTCGACCCGCGGGTGTTCAAGGGGCCGGGCCTGACCGCCTTCGATAAGGACCTTGCCCTGCTCCGGCGGCCGAATTTCGCCGACGACCCGGGCCAGGATGCCCCGGTCGCCGAGGGCCTCCAGGAGGTCGTCGGCCCGAGACGGTCGGACCGTGACGATCAGCGTACCCTCGCTGATGGCCGTGTAGGGGTCGATCTCGAAAAGGTCACAGACGGCCCGGACCTCCGCCGAGACGGGGATTTCGTCCTTGTACAGGACGACCCCCTGACCGCTGGCCTCGGCGACTTCCCAGACGCCCCCCAGGACCCCGCACTCGGTGGCGTCGTGCATCGCCGTGACGCCCTCATCCCGGACGCCGACCGAGACGCTCGTCAGGGCGTCCTCGACGGTGCTCATCTGCTCAAAGAGGGCCGCCGCCTTTCGGAAGACGGCCTCGCCTAAATGAGCCCGAACGTAATTCGGGAAAGTGTTACTCAGAATCCCGACGGCTTCGATGGCCGCCCCCTTCGTGACGACGACCAGGTCGCCGGGGCGGGCCATCTCGGCCGTCAGGTAGCGGTCCCGGGGACCGACGGCGATGAAGGTCGCCCCGCCGACCATCGGGTAGTCCACGCCGGGATACCGCCCCGTATGGCCGGCGATGACGGTCACGCCGTATTTCCGGTTCTCCCTGTCGATGACGGCCCAGATGCGCTCAAAGGCCTCTTCGGTCATTTCCATCGGCAGGTTGAAGTCGAAGACGGCGTAGGCCGGCGGGAATCCGCTGGTCGTCACGTCGCTGGCCAGGATATGCCAGGCGAACCAGGCCGCCCGTTCCCAACCGTATTGGGGGACGATGTAGATGGGGTCCGTCGTCACGGCCATGACCCGGTCCGGGCCGATCTGGACGACCCCGACATCCACGCCGTGCCGGGGCAGGACGAGGACCTCAGGCCGCCGGGCGCCCAGCCGGGGGAAGACGTGTCGGTCGAAAAATTCGGGACTGATTTTGCCCATGGCGGGAAATCGGACCATGCAGGCCTCCATACAGCCGGGCTACCGAAGGGCCCCCAGGGCCGTGGCGAGGATGAGGACAATCAGCAAGACCCCTATCGTCAGCGTCAGGAACCCAAAGACGTAGGCCAGGCGGACCTGACACTTGGACGGCGGGCCTTCCAGGTACTTCTCCAGCTCGCCGCTTTCGACCAGACGCTGATATTCGGCGGGTCGTTCTTCCTGAAACCGCTTCAGGGGCAGGCTCCCGATGAACACGACGGGGTCCATCGGGAAGTTCTCCGGCCGGAGGTGATTGTGGAAGAAGTGGAAGATGAAGATGAAGCCCACGGCCAAGAGGGCCTCGTCGCTGTGGACGACAAAAGCGGCATTCAAGAGCCAACCGGGGAGAAACCGGGTCCAGAACTTGGGAAACCATAGAAAGAGGCCTGAGAGCCCGATGATGACGACGCCCCAGAAGACGGCGAAGTAGTCGAACTTTTCCCAGTACGTCCATCGGTCCAGACGGGGTCGGGGACCCAAGTACAGAAAGTACCGGACGTTACGCCAGAGGTCTATGAAATCCTGCCACCGGGGCATCATCGACCGCCAGCCCCACAGGATCCCCCGGTCCCCCCGGAAGGCCGCCCAGTAAAGGATGTAACCCAAATGGAAAACGGCGTATCCGAACGTGATCGCGGCCCCGGCCCGGTGAAGCAGGCGGGTCGTTTCGACGCCGCCCAGCCACGAAGCGAGGACCGGTCCCCACCGGGTATCGTGGTACTTGAGGGGCAGGCCCGTGGCGGCCAGGAGCAGAAAACTCACGACGATGGCCACGTGGGTCCACATGTGGACCGGCGAAAATCGTCGGACCCAGACGGTCTCCCCCTTCCATCGCCGGATCGAGTGAAACTCTCCCCGGAGCGCGCCCACGACCGATCGCTGAAGCCAGAGGAGGGTGTGAATCCCGAAGAATCCAAAGACGAACACCAGCAAGCCCGTCATGAAGAGCCATACGTAATAAAGCGGCCGGTTCCGTCGGGGGTCCCGGGGGTCCGCATGGGGGTCAAAGGTCACAAAGGCGGCCGTGACCGGGCCGTGGCACCGACCGCAGGTTCGAGTCAGATTCGCCGGATGTACAGATGACTTCGGGTCCCGGGCCGGTTCGTTCTGATGCGGCGTATGGCAGTCCGAACAGATGGCCGCCGTCAGGAATCCAAGGGCCGTGACCTGCCCGTGGAATCCGTCCCGGTAGGTGTGGTACCGCTCCCCGTGACACCCGCCGCAGGTCTCGGGAAACTTCAAGCGTTGGATGCCGGCCCTCGGCTCTTGAATCCGGTGAGACCCGTGACAGGTCGTGCAGACGGGTCCCCCGGTCCGGCCCGCCCGCCAGAGCTGGCCGTGGACGCTGTCTTTCGACCATACGTCCAGGACGCCCACGTGACACCGCCCGCACGTGAGGGGCGCATTTCGGGCCGATACCGTCGAGCGGACGTCCCGGACCGGAAAGACCCCATGACTTCCGTGACAGTCGCTACAGGCCGGTGCTGTGGCCAGGCCGGCCAGGAGCAGGCCCCGGCCGTGGACGCTCTGGAGGTATCCGTCGATGAGCTGGGGCGGCTTCCCATGACAAGTCCCGCAGGTTTGAATCTGCTGGAAGGGGTGGACCCTCGAGCCGGGTCGTTTCGGGGACCGAATGGCGTGAACGACTTCATGGCAGGAGCTACAGTTCAGACTCTTTCGATGAGAGCTGGCCTGAAAGGCTTCCGTCGCCTCCGCGTGACAGTCCCCACAGACGGTCCATCGGGGGGGCGGGATCTCGTGGGCCGGTCCGTGACAGTCGCCACAGGCTCCAGGCCCATGGACACTGGCGGCGACTTGGGGAACGACGTCGTCGTGACATTGCCGACAGAGAGCGTCGCCGCCCAATTGCTTCAAGAGCTTGGGCGGATGGGGGACCTTCGTCACGTTGGAGTGGCAATCCATACAGTCCAGGTCGGCATGGGCCGGGGACGTGATATGGACGTCCTTATGACACGTTTGACAGGGCGGCGTTTGAGCCCACGCCAAAGCCGCCAGACCGATGAGGCTCCCCCAGGCCCAAAAGAGCCCCCTCCGAAAACCACCCACCTTACCCCTCCCTCTATCCCGAATATCATGCATCCTGCATCGAAAAGGAGGCGTCCTCCGACATCCCCCGACGTTCCAGGATCGTCTTTAGCCGATACCGGAAGGCGTCCCGGGACAGGCCCAGGAGCCGGGCGGCCTGCGTCTTGTTCCCCTGCGCCATCTCCAGGGCCTGCAGGATGAGCTGTTCCTCCAGCTTCTCCAAGTCGATCCCCTCCGGGGGCAAACGAAACAGACTGGGCGGCGCCGTCGGCCGAAGACCCAGGTGGGCCGTGTCCAGTAAGGGAACATCATACAGAATCATGGCCCGCTCGATCACATTCCGAAGCTCTCGGGCATTGCCAGGCCAGGGGTGCTGGAGCAGGGCTTGGGCGGCCTCTTCCGTGAACCCCTGGACGTGCCGGCGGAATTGGGCGTTGAACTGACGGACAAAGGCCATCGCCAGGGGTAGGATGTCCTCCTTCCGCTCCCGCAGGGGCGGGATATGAATCCGCACGACGTTCAGCCGGTAGTAGAGGTCACTCCGGAATTCGCCCCGCCGGACGGCCTCCTCCAGGTCGCGGTTGGTCGTCGCGATGACACAGACGTTGACCGCGATGTCCATCGTCCCCCCGAGGGGCCGAAAGGCCCGGTCCTCCAAGACCCGGAGGAGTTTCACCTGCAGGGAAGGCCGCATCTCGCCGATCTCGTCCAGGACGAGGGTCCCGCCGTTGGCCAGCAAGAAAGCCCCCTTCTTGCTCGTCTTGGCGTCCGTGAAGGCCCCCCGCTCGTACCCAAAGAGCTCGCTCTCGATAAGGGTCTCCGGGATGGCCGTACAATCCACGACGACGAAAGGACCCGAGGCCCGGTCGGATGAGTAATGCAGGACCCGGGCCAGCAGGTCCTTGCCCGTACCGCTCTCGCCCGTGATGAGGACGCTGGAGGGCATCGCCGTCACGATCCGCCGCAGGTCCCGAACGATGACCTTCATCGCCGGTGACTCGGTGACGACGGCATCGAGCGTCCACGGACCGGCCTCAAGGGTCCGGACCTTGCGCTTCAACCGGACGTTCTCCAGGAGGCGCTCCAGGGTGACTTGAAGACGGGTAAAGTCCAGGGGCTTCGTCATGAAGTCGTCGGCCCCGAGCTTCATCGCCTGAACGGCCTCGTCGACGCTCCCGTAAGCCGTGATGACGACGATGGGAACGTCGGGGTCCTCGCTCCGAAAGGTCTTCAAAAGCTCCATCCCGTCCTCGTCAGGAAGCCGCAGGTCCAGCAGGACGAGGTCCGGGTACATGGACCGAAACAGCCGAAGGCCCTCCTTGCCCGTACGGGCCTCCAGGGGCGTATACCCCCAGGCCCGAAGCTTCTGGGCGATGGACCACCGGAGGAGCTTTTCATCGTCTATGATAAGGACCTTCATCTTTCCCGAAATATCTATGTCATGCACGACCTGCCCCCCGGATGGGGAGGTAGACCCGGAAGGTCGAGCCCCGACCGACTTCCGACTCGATCGAGAGCCGCCCTCCATGGTTTTCGATGATCCGCAAACAAATAGGAAGTCCTAAGCCGGTCCCGCCCGGTTTCGTCGAATAGAAAGGCTTGAGGACGAGGTCCAGCTTGTCGGGCGGAATCCCGTGGCCCGTATCCTCGACCCACAGCTCGACCTCATCGGCCTCCGGACGGGACCGAAGACCGACCGTCACCCGGCCCCCTTCGTCGGTCGCCTGGATGGCGTTGAGGAGTAAATTGTACAGCATCTGATGAAGTTGATGGGGGTCGGCCTGGACGACGGGGACGTCGGCCGTCAGGTCTGTATGAAGCTGGAGGCCCTTTTCCCGTACTATCGGAAGAACCCGGTGGACGACCGACTCGACCAGGCTCCCCAGGTCTACGGCCGTCCACTCGATGGGCCGGGGCCGCGCGTACTGCAAGAGGTCCTCCAGGACTTGGTTAATACGACTCAGGTCCTGAATGATGGACTCGTAGACCTCTCGAGCTTCCGGCCGGAGGTCCTCCTGCTCAAATAGGACCGTCAACGCCGACTGGATGCCGGCCAGGGGGTTCTTGAGCTCATGCGCCAGCGAGGCGGCCATCTCGGCGACCGTCATCATGTGCTCGGCCTGCTGGAGCTTGGCTCGCTGTTCCCGTTCCCGCTCCTCCTGATACGCCCGGAGCCGCTCCAGCATCGAGTTGAAGTGGCGGGCCAGGGCGGCGATCTCGTCCTGTCCCTGAATCGGTAAGGTCACGTCCCAATGGCCTTGGGCTACCCGTTCCATGGCTCCGATCAGCCGCTGGAGGGGTCGCCGAACGGTCCAGTGGACCGTCACGGCAATGGATAGACTAAGCAAGATCGATGCCAGAAGGTGGGTCAGACTCGCCCGGGTGTACCAAGAACGGGCCATGGCCATTAGGGGACCGATGTTCCGTCGGACCTCTAAATATCCCTCTGTCTGAGTAGCCATCGTGTGACATCGGCGGCAGGTATTCCGAGCCGGTAGAGGCACTCGCACTTGGAGCCACTCGGTCGACCCCTGGGGGATTGCCGCGGGGTCCGATGCCCGGAGGGTATAGCGTCCGTCGGGCGAACGGGCCTCCAGATAGAAGGCCCCTATCTCGGTCCGGGCGCTCCGCATCAATTCCAGGACGTGGTCCCGGGATTCGGCCTCCATCAGGAGGGCGATCCCCTGGGCGACGACCCGGAGGACCGCCTGGGCGTCCTGTTCGACGAGGCGTCGGAACGCCGCCCGCCGCTCCGTGTAGGTGTGATACCCCAAAATTCCAAAAAATATAAATATACTTAATATGATGGGGATAGAAATCTTGAGGGCTATCGACCGCATCGCCGACCTCCCCTCTTCGGAAGTCCGATTATACCATTCGGGAATTCGGGAGTTCGGCAATCCGGGAATTCGGGAGTTCGGGAACCCGGGCATTGGGGGCCGGCCGGGGCAGATATAAGGCCTGGAGGCCAGCGCCGGCGGTCGGCGACAGGAGGAGGCGGAAAGTTAGCAGAGCCATTCGGCCCGTGAGAATGGCGTCGGGACGGCCTTTCCCAACGCCCGGGAAGCACGATTTTTCAAGCATCCGGCAGATGGGCAGGTCGGCAGATAGGCAGATAGAAGCCGGGTGGGCAAGGATCAGCCCCAGGGCTTTTGGGACCATCTGCCCATCTGCCGAACTGCCTATCTGCCAAAGCTTGAAAACCGTCCTTCCCGCAGGGTCGAAAAAGCCGAATCCATGCGGGTTTTCACCAACCGAACGGCTCTGTCAAGACAGTTGCTCTGCCTTGGGCTCTATGCCTTGGGCTCTTCGCCCCTGGCCGCTGGGCCTTTTCACCCACCCGTCGGGCCTTTTCACCCACACGGATCGCTTCCAGCCGGATAGGGGCAAACGCTCCGCATGGGACATACCCCACACCGCCGAAGCTCCGGCCGGCGATGACAGAGACGACGGATCCCCAGGTGGGCGATGGCGTAATCGTACCGAAGCGGATCTTCCGGACAGAGGGCGGCCAAGACGGAAGCGACCTGCTCCATGAAGGCCCAGTCCGGGGCCCGCCGGTCCGCCCAGCCCCACAAACGAGCCAGAAAGGCCATGTGGGTGTCGAGGGGAACGAACACCCAGGCCCGGGGCCAGAAGTCCCAAAGACCCAGGTCCGGCGGCGCCCGGCGGGTCATCCACCGGACAAACAGGGCCAAACGTTTGCAGGCGCTCCGAGGCGGGAGCGGGAAGAGAAACCGGGCCTTCACCGGGGATACGCTCGAGACGTGACGGCGGAAGAATCGGCGACCGGCCTGACCGTGAGCCTCGGCAAAGTCCCGCAGGGAAGGCGACCTCTCGACTGCCGCCCGAAAGTACGCTTCCAGCGACCCCCATCGCGCAAGCCGGTCTTGAATCCAGGCGAGGAGCCCGTAGAGGGCCTCGGCCGGGACGAAGCGATAGCGCCACCCGTGGACCCACCGACGCAGGTCGGCCCGGGCGGCCTCGACGAGGGCCCGGCTCGGTCGGGGGCCGAGGCGGTCAAGGAGGGGCTCGACGGCCCGGGCGATGGCCTGCACGTGGCCGAAAGCCAGAAAGCTGACGAGATAGGCGACGACCGTCCGGTCGTGGGGGTCGTCATACCGGTAAGCGAAGGCCAGGGGGTCGTCCCCGGGCGTCTGCGGCCGGGGAAATCGACGGACCAGGGCCTCCAGGGCCGCCCGCCAAGCCGACAGCGCAGGCACGTTATGGACCATGGACCCAAGACCATCGACCATGGACGATAGACCACGGACCGTAGAGGTCTGGGGCCCGTGGTCTATGGTCTGCACTATGGACCCCCAGGCCGGAGGCCCGTGCGTTCCAGGAGGGGGACGGGTGGGTCCAGGCGGCCGTGGACGACCAGGCGGTCCAGGAGCCAGAGGCCGATGCAGACGGCGTCGCTCTGGTCCGAGGTCAGGCTTCGCCGAGTGGCCTGCCGGGCCAGGCGCCGGGCCGCCTGCTTGAGGTAAGCTCGCGTTCGGCGTCGGACCCGGAGAACCCGCATCCACTGGCTCCCCCGGACACGCACGCTCGGGATCCCCATCAGGCGGACGAGCGTCCGGACGGTCGCCGCCGTTTCCAGGACCGTCGCATAGCTGTGGGGACTCTTGCCCAGATAGGGCCACTCGATGCCGACGTAGCGGACGTCGGCCAGGATACGTTCCAGTCGCCGTCGCAGGCGGACGAAGGGCTCGCACCGGATCACGCCGACCCGGACGACCCGGTCGGGGGCCAGGACGGCCACGGCGATGAAGTCCTTGTGGGGGTCGATACCGGCCACACAGTATGGTCGCTCCACCATGCCCCACCACGACCCGTCGCATCAAACGGTTTACGAGGCTCTCATCCGGTGTCTCGAAGCGGTCTCATCAATCCGATGAGACCGGGGTCGGACTCTCCATGTCAGACCATGGACCATAGACCATGGACCATAGGCCTTAGACCTGACTGGGCCAAGGGGGAGCGCCTCGTCTCGAGAGGATGGCTGAGAACCCATCTCCAGGTCTTCCCCTGTAGGGGGGATTTATGAGACTCCTTCTCCACAACGGGGAGGCTCGGTCCGCCCGGCCCGGTCTATCGTTGGGGGTCCGTGGTCCGTGGTCTATGGTCCATGGTCTATGGTCTTACCTAATGAAACGTCAGGTCGTAGGATTCCCACGCCAGGTTGCTGTCTTCCCGGAGTTCGACCTCGGCCCGGATCTGGCGGCAGATCGTCCGCAAGTTTTCCCGGTAAGGCCCCCGGAGGAGCTCGATGACCCGGGGATGAGCCCGGACGACGGCCCGCTGAAAGAGACCCTTCTTGATTTGGGACAGCTTCCAGATGACCTCCCAGGCGATGACCCGGGGGCTGTAGACGAAGGCCCGACCGTGGCATCGGGGGCATACCTGACCCAGGTGATGGAGGAGGGAGGCTTGCGCCTTCTGACGGGTCAGGAGGACGAGGGACGTGCTGGACTGGGGGAGGATGTAGGTCCGCATCCGGTCCCCCTTGAGCTCGGCCTCCAGGACCTCTCGGAGCTTCTGCCAGTGTTCCGGCGAGGTCATATCGATGAAGTCGATCAGGATGAGCCCACCGAGGTTTCGAAGGCGGATCTGGCGGACGATCTCCCCGACGGCCTCCAGGTTGACCCGAAAGACGCTGTCCTGGAAGTCCGTTAGGCCGGTATTCTTCCCCGTGTTCACGTCGATGGCCACGAGGGCTTCCGTCTGATTAATGACCAGGTAAGCGCCGGACTTCAGCCACACCCGGGGCTTCAAGATCCGCTGGAGTTCCCGGTGGATCTGGTACCGGTAAAAGAGGGGCGAGCTGTCGGTATACAACTGGAGGTAGGGAAGCCACTCGGGATGGTGTTCGCCCAACTGCTCTTGGAGCCAACGGTAGAGGTTCGGGGAATCGACCCAGATGCGGCGAAGGCCCGGATTGACCAGGTCCCGGATCAAGCGGAGCAGGGTCGGCGGTTCTCGGTACAGTAAGCACGGGGCCGGGCGGGACCGAGCCAGCCGAAGGACTTTCTGCCATGTCTGTTGCAGGCTCCGCCATTCCTGCTCCAGGGTCTCGTCGGGAATGGCGGCGCTGGCCGTCCGGAAGATGAGGCCGCCCCGGCCGGCGGCCCAGGCCCGACCGAGCGCCTTCAGGTGCTGACGGCGCTGAGGATTCGTGATGCGGGATGAAACGCCGACGTGGGGCTGGACGGGCGTGTAAACCAGATACGTGCCTGTCAGGGTAATCTTGGTCGAGACTCGGGGAGCCTTGTACTGGATGGGGTCCCGTTTGACCTGGACGAGGACTTCGTCACCCTCATGAAGGACGTCCCCGATATGCTGGGGGCGCCTCCAACGGCCGGCCGGTAGACCATCCGTGTCGCCGTACAGGAGCCGGGCGACGACGGGGCGGACGTCGGCGATATAAAGGAAACCGTCCTGGGGCTCGCCGATGTCGATGAAGGCGGCGTCCATACCGGGCAGGATCGACTTGACCCGGCCCTTGTAGATATTACCCAGCAGACTGGAACCCTGAGGTTCGTCGGCATGGAACTCGACGAGGCGGTCGTCCTCGACGACCGCCACCAGGGCCTCCGAGCCGAGCTGGGTGATCAGGACCTCACGCCACATGCCCGACGATTTCAAAGAACGTCCCTGCCCGGGAGATACGGTCTGGCCGTCGGTCGCTTCCCTCGGGACCTTCAAGACCCAGGACCCGGATATTTTGGTGGAGGCGGCGGGACAGCACTCCAGTCCTTTCGGACTGGGCTGGACTATGCCTTCATCCCCGAGTCCCTCCCGGGACCGAGGATGCGGGGCGTCTTAGCGTAGCCGTCAAGTTTCTTCCCAATCCGCTACGCTCCTCGGACCCACCCACCCGGTCCAGGCCGGCGGGCCGATGAGTCTCTACAGGGCCGGCCTGGGGTTGGCCCCCTTCCGACCCCTCGGCGTTACCATAGCCATTCGGTGGCCGTAGGCTTCGCCGATGTGAGCCCCGTTTTCACCCACATATTGCTATGTGGGGCGACTCCGGGGTTATAGCCGCGAATTGACAGCCTTCGAACCTGCGCGCTATAACCCCTCACGAATCGAACCCGCGTCCGGAGGCCAGTCGGACAGGCTTCTACATGCTTAGCCCGTCTTTTACCTCTCGTCCTCGCCGGCCCCGACGGGCAGGGTCAAGGCGAGGACCAGCCCCTTCGATCTCGGCACCGGGACCGAGGCGCACCCGGCGCCCGAGCCCGTGATGTGACACCGGCCCAGACGGGACGGGCGCCCGTCTGGCGGCGTGACGGCTATCGGTTAAGCCGCCAGGGCGAGATCGGTGTTGGCACTTATTGGCCCCTGTCCAGTTGACGAGCGGACAGGCCCACGGCATGCCGCCTGTCCTCCCACGCACCTCCGTCGAAACCTGTTCGCCCCCACCGAGATAAGTTTAGGACTCTCGGGGAAAGGTTGCAATCGGACATGGGTTCCGATACAATGGTCTTGCCTACGTCCTGGGGGGACCGTTCCGGCCATCCGTCGGCTCAGGCCCCCGACCGGGCCGACGTCGGCCAGTCCCATCAATTCGAGGAGGCGACGATGAAGACGACGCTGTCGGTCATCAAGGCCGATATCGGCAGTATCGGCGGCCACATCAAGCCCTCCCGGGCCCTCCTGGAGACCGTCGAGGGGTACGTCCGGGAAAACGGACGGGACCTGATCTCGGACGTCTACGTCAGCTATACGGGCGATGACATCGCCATCCTGATGGCCCATCACCGGGGCCCCAACGACGCCGACGTCCACAAGCTGGCCTTCGAGGCCTTCATGAAGGGGACGCAGGTCGCCAAGGCCCAGGGCCTCTACGGGGCCGGCCAGGACCTCTTGAAAGACGCCTTCTCCGGCAACGTCCGGGGCATGGGCCCGATGGTCGCCGAGATCGAGTTCGAGGAACGACCCAACGAGCCGTTCCTCTTCTTTGCCGCCGACAAGACGAGCCCCGGGGCTTACAACCTGCCGCTGTACTTGGCCTTCGCCGACCCCATGTTCTGCTCGGGCCTGATCCTCAGCCCCAAGCTGGGCAAGGGCTTCAAGTTCGTCGTCATGGACGTCAACTACACGGAGGCCGACCGTATCATCGAGCTGAACACGCCGGAAGACCTTTACGACCTGGCCGCCCTGCTCCGGGACACGGAGCGCTTCTCCATCGAAGCCATTTACAATCGGGCCACGGGCGAGCAGGCCGCCGTCGTCAGCACGAGCCGGCTTCGGAACATCGCCGGCAAGTACGTCGGCAAGGACGACCCCGTCATGATCGTCCGCGTCCAGGGCGACTTCCCGGCGGCTGGCGAAGTGCTGGCCCCCTTCGCCATCGGGCACTACGTCGCCGGCTTCATGCGGGGGTCCCATAACGGCCCCCTGATGCCCGTCCCGCACAACACGCACGTCTCGTACTTCGACGGACCGCCTATCGTGACCTGCCACGCCCTGTGCGTCCACAAGGGGAAGTTCACCGAGGCGGCCGACCCCTTCGACCATCCGTTCTGGCGGTCGGTCCAGGACCGCATCGCCGAGAAGGCCCTCGAGCTCCGGCGGCAGGGCTTCTTCGGCCCCGCCATGCTCCCCTACGAGGAGCTCGAATACGGCGGCATCGTCGAGCGGATGAAGGACCTCGAGAAGCGCTTCCAGATCCGGCCCCACAGCGAATGACGGCGCTGTGGCCGGGCATCGGACTTCCGACGCCTTCTGGATGGCGGCGGCCCTGCGGCTGGCGCGCCTGGGCCTCGGCTCGACGGCCCCGAACCCGCCCGTCGGGGCCGTCGTCGTCCGGGACGGCCGGGCCGTCGGCCAGGGCTTCCACGTCCGGGCCGGGACGCCTCATGCCGAAGTCTGGGCCCTCCGCCAAGCCGGCCGCTGGGCGCGGGGGGCGACCCTCTATGTGACACTCGAGCCCTGCTGTCACCACGGCCGAACGCCGCCCTGCACGGACGCCATCCTCGAGGCCGGCGTCGGACGTGTCGTCGTCGCGACCCTCGACCCCAATCCCCGGGTCCACGGCCGGGGCGTCGAGACCCTGAGACGGGCCGGCCTGGACGTCGAGGTCGGCGTCCTGGAGGCCGAGGCGCAAGACCTCCTGCGGGGCTTCACGACGTGGGTTCAGGCCCGCCGTCCCTGGGTCGTCCTGAAGGCGGCCCTGACGGCCGACGGCCGGATCGCCCGGCCCGACAGTCGGCGCTTGTGGATCACGTCGGAACGCACTCGCTCGTGGGTCCACCATTTGCGGGCGACCTGCGACGCCGTCCTCGTCGGGGCCCGGACGGCCGACCTGGACGCCCCCGACCTCCGGCCCCGCCTGCCCCGGCTGGTCCCCGATAAGCCCGTCTGGCGGGTCTTTCTCGATGCAGACCTTTCCCTGCCGCCGGACCACCCCGTCTTCCGGGTCGCCGCCCCGACGGTCGTCTTCCACGACGCCGCCCGCACGCCGCCGACCGGGCCGGAGTTCATTCGCTACGAGGGCGCCCCGACGACGGCGCCCGGGTACCTCGACCTGGGCGCCGTCCTCCGACGCTTGGCCGACTACGACGTCCACCGGCTCCTCGTCGAGGGCGGAAGCCGGGTCTTTTCGTCCTTTTTGGCCGAGGGCCGGGCCGACGAGATGTGGCTGTTTGTCGCCCCGACCGTCTTCGGCGACGTCCACAGCCTCGGCCTGGCGAGTTATCTCGACACCTGGGCGACGGGTCCTCTGCGATGGCGACTCCGTAATCTTTGCCCCCTGGACGATGACTGGCTGTGCGTCCTGGAACGGGCCGACACTGACTGCTTATGAGGAGAGGACAGGTGTGACAATCGAGGCTTGGATCGCCTTGGCGACCCTGACGGCCATGGAGGTCGTCCTGGGGATCGACAACATCGTATTCATCTCGGTCGTCTCGGGTCGGCTTCCCCGAGACCGGCAACCCCTTGCCCGCCGGTTGGGCATCTTGGCCGCTCTCGTCACGCGGCTGGCGCTCCTGTTTACGTTGACCTGGATCATGCGGCTGACAAAGCCCCTGTTTGTCCTGCCTGTTCTCGACACGCCCGTCTCCGGACAGAGTCTCATCTTGCTCCTGGGCGGTTTGTTCTTAATCGCCAAGAGCACGTATGAAATTCACGATAAGCTGGAGGGGGCCGCCGGGACACGGTCGGCCCCGCAGACGGGGTCTCTCGTGGGGGTCGTCGTCCAGATCGCTCTGATCGACGTCGTATTCTCCCTGGATTCGGTCATCACGGCCGTCGGGATGGCCCGCCAAGTGTGGGTCATGGTGACGGCCATCGTCCTGGCCATTGGCGTCATGCTCGTCAGCGCCGAGGCCGTCCATCGGTTCATCGAGCGGCACCCGACGGTTAAGATGCTGGCCCTGAGCTTCCTCCTGCTGATCGGCGTCATGCTGGTCGCCGAGGGCCTGGGCCGCCATATCGAGCGGGGCTACATTTACTTTGCGATGGGCTTTTCGCTCTTCGTCGAGGCCCTGAACCTCCGGCTCCGGGCCGCCGCCGAGCCCGTTCACCTCCGGGGACCGACGCTCCCGACCCGAACCGTGCAGGAGTCCGTAAGCGATGAAGTGACGGAGTGACGAAGTAACGAAGTGACGATCCACGGCCTTGGGCTGATAGAGCCCCGGATGGCAGGGCTTTTTGGGACTCTCGGCCGACCTGCCGACTGCCCATCTGCCAACCTGCCTATCTGCCGACTGCCCACCTGCCAACCTGCCGACTGCCCACCTGCCGAATGCTTGAAACATCGCGCTTTCCGGGGGATGGAAAAGATTGTTCTGACGCCATTCTCACGAACCGAACGGCTGTGCTAACTTGATCGGACGGGGTGAGCGGAAGGTTCGGATGGCGAATCCAAAGACGACGGACACGGCGCTGTGGGTCCCGGCGGCCGAGGCGGAGCCGAGGCCGACGACGGTCCCGGGCCGCCTCGTGCAGGTCTGGACCCGGCAGTTTCCGTATGAGAACCTGACGTACTTGTGGCCCGAGGCGGCGGGCGTCGAGCCCCAGGTCGGCCTGCGGGTCGTCGTGCCCCTGCGGAACCGGCGGGTGACGGGCTACGTCGTCGATCCCCAGGCGACCCCCTTGGACCGGCCGGGGGTCCGGTACAAGCCCGTCGACCTCGTCCTGGACCCGCAGCCCCTGTGTCCGCCGACGCTGGTCCGCCTCCTCCGATGGGCGGCCGACTACTACCTTCAGCCCTTAGGGGCTTACCTCCACCTGGCCATCCCGCCGGGCCTCCACGCTCTCCACCGGGCCGAGGTCCGCATCACGCCGGCGGGCCTGCAGGCCGCCGCCGAGTGGGCCGCCGGCGCTCGGCAGAGGCGTCTGCCCCTGTGGGCGCGCGTGCTTCTGTACGTGGCCGAAGCTCGGAAGGCGACGCTCCCGAAGGTCCGGCGGGCCGTCGGGTCGAGGAGCCTCCATGCGGCCGTCCAGTACCTGCGGGCCCGGGGCTGGGTCGAGGTCCGGGAACGTCTCCATCAGCGGGCGAAGGTCCCCAAGACGACGGTCGTCCATCTCGTGCGGCCGCCGGCGGACGGCGAGCGGGTGCCGGGAGCCTATCGGGACATCTTGACGTACTTGACGCAGGCGGGTCGGGACGTCCTGCTGGAGGAGCTGGCCGAGCAGGTCCGGGACGCCGAATCCTCCGGGGCTGACCCCCAGGTAGCCCAGCGGCGACTTCGGGACCGGCTCCGCCGGATGGTCGCCCGGGGATGGATTCAGGTTTACGTGCAATATCATCCCCGTCCTATCGTCTGGGACGCCCCCGTCGGTAGCGAGGCCCCTGTCGTCCTCAACGACGAACAACGGGCCGTCCTGGAGTCCCTTCAGAAGTACGTCGAGGCCGGGACTTTCCACGCCGGCGTCCTGTACGGCGTGACCGGGAGCGGCAAGACAGAGGTCTACCTACGCCTCATCGAGGCGGCCGTCCGGCGGGGCAAGACGGCCCTCGTCCTAATGCCCGAAATTGCCCTGATTCCGGCCGTGACCCAGCGGTTCCGTCGTCAGTTTGGTGACCTCCTGGCCGTTCTCCACAGCGAGATGACGCCGGCCCAGCGGACGAGCGAGTGGTGGCGGATCCGGACGGGCGAGGCCCGCATCGTCTTGGGCGCCCGGTCGGCCATCTTCGCGCCCCTGGAGGACGTCGGCGTCCTCGTCGTCGACGAGGAGCAGGACGGGTCGTACCGCCAAGACGAGCTTCCGGTTTACAACGCCCGGGAGGTGGCCCTCGCCCGGGCTCGATTCGAAAACGCCGTGGCGCTCCTCGTGACGGCCACGCCGTCGGTCGAGACCTATGCCCATGCCCGGCAGGGCACGTACGGCCTGTATCGGTTGACCCAGCGGGCCGTCCCGGGGGCCGTCCTGCCCGAGGTCGTCCTGGTCGACATGCGAGACGCCTATGCTCGGGGGAGTCACCCCTTTTTCTCTCCCCTCCTGATGACGTCGCTTCGGGAGACGCTGGACCGGGGGGAGACGGCCATCGTCCTGATCAACCGTCGGGGCTATGCGCCCTTCGTGCAGTGCCGGGCCTGCGGCCACGTCCTGACATGCTCGCAGTGTAGCATCCACATGGTCTTGCACAAGAAGGCCGGCGTCCTGCGATGCCACTACTGCGATGCGACGGAGCCGGTCCCGAAGCGATGTCCCGTCTGCGAGCGTCCGTACCTCATCGCCACGGGCATCGGGACCGAACGGGTCCAGGCCCTCCTCGAACGAGAGTTCCCCGACGTGCGGGTCGGCGTCCTCGACCGGGACACGCTGAGCCGGCCCCGGGAGCTGTTTCGACTGCTGGGCGACTTTTACGAGGGCCGGGTTCAGGTCCTCGTCGGGACCCAAATGGTCGCCAAGGGGCATCACTTCCCGCGGGTCACGCTGGTCGGCGTCTTGGAGGCCGACACGAGCACGGGCCTGCCGGACTTTCGGTCCCACGAACGTCTGTTTCAGCTCATCACGCAGGTCGTCGGTCGTTCGGGCCGGGCGGACCGACCGGGCCGGGCCATCATCCAGACGTACCGGCCCGAGCACTACGCTATCCGGTATGCGTGTCAGCACGACTACGAGGGCTTTTTCCGGGAGGAGCTGGCGTACCGTCAGCGGTTTCAGTATCCGCCCTTCACGAGCATCGTCCTGCTGACGGTCGTCCATCCCGAGCACGCCCTGGCCCGACAGTATGCGCAGACGCTGACGGAGCTCCTGACGGAACGGTCGATCCCCCAGACGCAGGTCCACGGACCGGTCCAGCCGCTCCTGTGGCGGCTTCAGGGGAAGTACCGGTACCACGTCCTCATCCGGACGACGGACCGGCGGGCCGTACGGCAGGCGCTCCGGGACGTCCTGGGGCGGCTTCCCTTCCGGCGGGACTTCCTGCGGGTGCAGGTCGACCCCTATGAGCTCGTGTGAACGGGAATTCGGGAGCTTGGGAGTTCGGCCGTTCGGAATTCGGCAGATAAGCATAGCAGGCACAAGACCGAAGCCCTGACAAAACTTATCTTCCGCTCCTTCTTCCGTGGCCCCCGTCTGCCGGATTGCCGAACTGCCGAATTTCCGAGGTACCCCGTGGGACGTTGGATTCGAGGGACAGCGTACAGCCTGATCGTCGTCCTGGCTGTCGCCGAGACCGGACTCCGGTGGCTTTGGACACCGCCCTCCCGGGTATGGGACCGGCCGGCCTTTGTCGTCGTCGAAGACCCCCAACGACCCTACCGGGATCGCGTGTACGCCCCCGAGAAACCCCGAGGGGTCATCCGGGTCTTGGTCCTCGGCGACTCCTACACCTGGGGCGCCAACGTGCAGCCCCCGCAGACCTATCCGAAGCTCTTAGAGTGGTTCCTGAACACGGCGACAGGTCAGGAGACCTATGAGGTCCTAAACTGGGCCGTCAGTGGGGCTTCGACCGAGGACGAACTCGGCCAGCTTCGGGCCGCTTGGGGCTATCGACCGGACCTCGTGATCTTCGGGTACTTTATCAACGACCCCGACACGGGGCCGATCCCGGCGGAGATCTTACGTCTCCAGCAGAGTCTGGCGGCCACGCCGGCCTGGGTCCAGCGACTGCGCCGGTCCTCTCGACTGGTTTACTGGATCGACTATCAGCGGTGGGCTCGCCGGTTCCGTCGGGCTCAGGAGCACTACATTCGGGGCCTCTACGATCCGCAGGGACGGCCGTGGCAACGGCACCGGCGGGTCGTCGCCGAGGTCGGGCAGGAGTGTCGGCGTCACGGCGTGCCCTGTTTGTTCGTGATCTGGCCTCACGTGGGCTTTCCGATGGACGGGGGCTATCCGTTTCAAGACATCCACCAGCAAGTCCACCGGCTCCTCCAGGCGGAGGGCCTCCCGTGGTTGGACTTACTTCAGGTTTTCTGGGGGATGGACACCCGACGCCTGCAAGCCGTCCCGGCCCTGGATCCCCATCCCAGCGAGATCGCTCACCGGGTCGCCGCCGAGGCTCTCTTCCGACGTCTTCAGACGACATGGCCCGCCCTGCAGTCGGCCGTCCGGTCTGACCGGTTAATACCTAACGCCCCAGTCCCCTCCTTGCGACTGCGGATGGCCCCCCTGGAGACGTTTCCGGAGTGAAAGCGATGGAGCAGTTCATGGATCGGGAGCCATGACGTGCGGGAGAGAATGGCCCATAGCGAGTAGCAAGTGGGGATAGTACGTGGTCGCCCCGCTACTCGCCATCCGCCCCATGATCGATGAGGCCCTCCGTCCTTCGGCACCTGACCCGATGCCTTACCTTACTGCTTGCTGTTGTATCGGTTGTGCCACTGCTGGAGAGCGCTCTTGATGGCCTCCAGCCATTGCTCGGTCTGATTCAGGAGTTCGTCCCAGGTGACGAGTTGCTCGGCCTCGGACGGCATCCATACCTGCTGATTCAGGGTGCTGGCCATCGTCTCCAAGATGTTGTTGACGAAGCGGAGCCAGTTGTCAAAGTTATCCCGCATCGTGAATATTTCCCGCAAGCCGGAGCGAGCAGACACTTCCAGTTTGGGTGTCCCGCCGGACAGCACGACCGCGCAGTTCATAGAAGTCCAGGAGTTCTTGCAACCCTGCATTTCCTCGAGGGTCGCCGCCAGCTCCTTCAGAAAGGGCTCTGAGTTGACCAAATACCAGCGGGCATTCCGTTGGGCCAGGGCTTGAAATTGCTCCCAGTCGAAGTCGATGTTGGCCGACTGAAGAAATTCGATAAGGAGCTGAAAGGGTCGTCGGTCCGACCGCAAGGCGACGATCTGACGCAGGGCCTGATCCAGCACCTCTTGGAAGTAAGGATTCTCAAACAGGTCCACCAAAGTGTCCTTTTTGAGCATCGTCTCCATCCGGTCTCGGCCCGTCCTTCCCGACAGGGGCCTTGGAAGCGGCCGAGTGTCCATTGTAGTATAAGCTTCCCCAGACGCAAGGGCGATACCCAGAATGGCGAGACTCAACACCGAACCCTGACGACTCGGGGACGGGCCGATGGCGTATCGTCGGGTCGCTTGGATCGGACTCGGGATCGTCGCTTATGGCCTGGTCCTCTGGGGGATGCGGACGGTCCTACCGGCCTTGGCCCTGATGGGGGGCCTGCGGTCTCCGGCGTCGGCCCCGCTCCCTGTCGGCGTGGAGACCCTCTCGATGGCCGGCGGATGGGCCGTGGACCACTGGTTTTCCCACATGGCGACGCCGGGCCGGCCCTGTATCGTCGTCATCCACGGTCTTACGCCGGACGGGAAGGATGACCCCCGCCTGAAGGACTTCGCTCGGGCCCTGGCCTGGAGCGGATTGGACGCCTACGTGCCTCACGTCCCCGCTTTGGCTGAATTTCGATTCGACCCCCAGGTCGTCCCTCAAATGAAACGGCTGTTTCAGGAAGTAGAGGGTCGATGTCCGGCGTGGGCCTTGGTCGGCATCAGTGTCGGCGCCGGTCCGGCCTTGCGGGCTCTTGGGTCCGAACCTTCATGGCCCCGCCTGCGGGCCGTGGCGACCGTCGGGGCCTACGCCGATGCCTGCCGCCTGATGGCCGTCGGGCTCATCGGTGAGCGCTTGTACGGATGGGACACGGCCCGTGTCCGGTCGGCCGTCCGCCAAGCTTTAGAAGGATGGGGCCGGACTCACGGATGGTCGGAGGAGACGATCCGACGTCAAGTCGAACGCCTCTTAGCCTGTCAGTCGGTCGAAGAGGTCGATGCTTGGTGCCGGCAGGCCCCACCAGACTTTCAGGCCGTGCTTCGGGAACTCTCCCCGATGGCCCATGTCATCCGCCCCTGGAACGTACCGACGTGGATCCTGCACAGTCCAGCCGACCCCGCCATTCCTATCGAAGAGTCTCGACGTCTGGCCCAGGCCTGGCAGTCGCCGACTGTCCGCTTCGTGGAAGTCCCCGTCCTGACGCACGTCGAGACGGACGCCCCCCTCGGGCGCGCAGGGTGGGCCTGGAAACCGCTTTGGGACGCTACGTGGGGATTTTATCGAGCGTTGGATTGAGCCCCCAAGCCCCCACCTGGCCTCATTCTTTGGTAAAGATCAACTGCTTGATGCCATGTTTGTAAACGATGCGGATCTCGTCCTTCAGGAGGACCGTCAGCGTAAACTGGTCTTCCCGAAGCAGGGTGACTTGAAGGGTCTCCCCCGTCATGAGCTCCAGGATGACAGCCTTCCGGGTCTCGATCGCCTGCCGCACCAAGCTATTAAAGCCGAACTGGGGACCACCGATGGCTGGATATCCGCCTCCCGGGCGCGGGGCCGGCTTGGGCCGCATTTGAGGCGGGCGCCCTCCGGGCACACCCGGCCCGCCGCTCTGCTGGGCCGTCATAGAAAGCCTCCTCATCGGGATGCATCTTTTCTATTTTGGGTCGGAAGACGTGAAAAGGCAAATCCATCCTCAGATTGCGAATGCGGTACCTTAAAGCCGACAGCGGAGAGGCCGTCCGTATGACAGCCGGCGTTCCGAGTTTTCGACGCCGCCGTTACCGGCGGCGCCCGACAAGATAGACGTCGGGACGACTCTCGGGGTCCCGAAGGGATCCCCTCCTACCCGACCAGGACTCCCCAATCCGCAATTCGGAATTCGCAATCTAAGGGGCATCGCCCCTTTGACGCCGGCGCGGTCCTGCCATAGCATGGATAGCGAATGGCGATGTCCGCCCCTCGCGATGCATCATCTTTGGACGGCGGGTCTATGGCCAGTCCATGGCTGACGTGGCTTTGTGAGCACATCGACCCCATCGAGGTCTTCAGCGCTTACACGAAACTCCGGCGCGTGGGTCGTCGGTGGGTGGGCCTCTGTCCCCTTCATCCGGAACGGACGCCGAGTTTCTACGTATTTCCCGAGACGAACAGCTTCTTCTGCTTCGGATGCCACCGGGGCGGGGACGTCTTTCGATTTCTCCAGACGGCCGAGAATCTGGACTTTCCGGGCGTCCTGCGTCTGCTTCAAGAACGTTGGAAGCTCCCGCCGCCACCCGGTGAGCCGACGACCGACCGGGACCGCCAGGTCGCCGCCCTCATTCAGGCCCTGGACCGGGCGCACCGATTTTACCGGCAGGCCCTTTATACGGAGGCGGCCGCCGAGGCCCGGGCCTATCTCGAGGGTCGGGGCGTCCCCGAGACGGCCTGGGAGGCCTATGGCCTCGGCTACGCACCGCCGGATGGCCAAGCCCTGTATGACCACTTCAGGCAGGCCGACGTCCCGACATGGGTCATCGCCCAGTGCGGACTCTTTATCGAGCGAGACGGCCGGTGGTTCGACCTCTTACGAAACCGTATCGTGTTCCCGATTCACGACCCGGCCGGGCGAGTCGTGGCCTTGGCGGGCCGGGCCCTGGAAGAAGGCGTCCCTAAGTATCTAAATAGCCCCGAGACGCCCGTTTTTCGGAAATCCCAGACCCTGTTTGGTCTCGGATGGGCCGCCCCGGCGGTCCGCCAGCGGCGGGCCGTCGTCCTGGTGGAGGGTTACTTTGACGCCGTACTCATGGCCCTCCACGGCTGGCCCCATACGGTCGCCCTGATGGGGACGGCCCTGACGGCCGACCACGTCCGATGGATCCAACGGCATGCCGACCGCGTGTGGGTTGGCTTCGATGCCGACGAGTCGGGCCAAAAGGCCGCCTGGGAGGCCCTCCACGAACTCGTCGGCGGCGGCTTTGCGCCGTCATTTCTGCGGTGGACCGAAGGGAAGGACCCCGCCGAAGTCCTCCAACGAGCCGGCACCCCAGCCCTCGGACGGGCCTTCGCCGAAGCGATGGACGGGTGGGACTTCGCCTTGTTCTACCTGATGACCCGCCATGCCGGCGTGAGTCCCGATGAATGGCCGACCTTGCGGCAGGACGACGCCCGCTGGGAACGGTCGGCCGCCGCCATCGTACAGAACCGCCAGGCCCTTCAGGCCCTCTTCCAACTCCTGACCCGGGTTCCCCATCAGTCGAGCCGCTACTACGCCGCTCTCCAGATCGCCCGCCGCCTGGGCCTCGAACCGCCTGCCCAGTTATATGCCGACTTCCTCCGCTGGCTCCGCCGGAAATCGGGTGCCGAGTCCCAGGCCCCGGGTCCCGGCTCGCCCCCACCGGCTCTGACGCTCGAGAGAACGTCCCTGCCGTCCTATGAAAAATGGATTCTCCGGGCCCTTATAGAGCGGCCCGACCTCTTCGAGCGGCTGATGACTCGCGTCGGGGAGGCCATCTTGGAGGTCGCCCGGAGTCACCGCCTCCTGCGGTTCCTCTACGACGCCTGGTACGCCGGCCGGACCGTGGACTGGCCCCTCCTGCTGGAGGTGTTCTCCGAACCACCGGAAAGCCTTTGGGTGCACGACTTGCTCCGGGATGAGACTCCGTGGGACGAACGGGTCTTCACCGAGGCCGTCGAGCTCCTCCACATCGTTTATTTCCGGCGCTTGCGGAATGAGTTGGCCCGCCGGCGGGAACGGCTCGACCCCGACGTGGCCCGCCAGGTCTACGAGCTGACCCGGGAACTGATAGACCTCGAACGGGCTTCCGGCCTCCATCGTTTGGGGCCTTCGCCGGGATGACGTGAGGAGCGCAGGTCCCGTCCGACTCTTTATTGACAGTAGGTTTCATTCGATGGAAGCGACATGCGGGCTGGATCGGCGACCTTTAGGAAGCACGATTTTCAGGGTTCGTAACGGCGTGACGACAGGACGGCAGGCCGTAGTTTAATAAGAATCCGATAAGACCGGGATCGGACCCTCGACATCCGACCCCAGACCATGGACCATAGGCCCACCTGGGCCTAAGCAGGTCTATGGTCTGTGGTCTATGGTCGGATTTATGAGTTTAATAAAGGGGCCCCCGGGATAGGGGGACGACCCGGGGGCCGACATCGCTCGGGAGTTTTACGGACGGTACCGGCTGAAGACGTAATCCGTGTCCTTCGCCGACATGTGACAGCCGAAGCACTGATTCATGTCCTGGACGACCCGTTCTTGCGTGTCACCCTTGAAGCCTTCGAATCCCCAGCCGCCCGTCGAGGCGTAGCGGCGGCGGTCCTTGACCATCACGCCGACGACCTTGCGGGCACCTTCGACGAGAGCGCCGTCTTCGGCCTTGGCTTCGAGGAGGTCGAAGACGATGACGCTTCCGTCGGGGAAGGGGGCGCCCTTTTGGTAAGCCGTGAGGGCTTTGGGATTGGCGTAGATATGGTGGATCCCGCCGAAGGCCTCAAAGAGGGGGTGGCCCGGCTGGATGACCATGGATTTGATGTGAGTCCACTGGCGGTAGCCCTTCGGGTAGGGGACGGGGTCGGCGGCGGGGGTCGGTCGGAGGGGGAGGGTCGAGAGGGCCAAGAGGGTCCCGCCGAGGAGGGTCAGGAGACGTGAGCCTCGCATCATCGGACCTCCTTTTAGTTAGGATTCCTAATCATTTTATCCGAAGCCGTCTCCCCTGTCAAGAATCCCGAAGGAAGCCAGGAGGAGGGCCCGCAAGCGAGGGCCGGAAATCCGTCGAGCCGATTCGCCTCTTCCCAAGGGCCGTCCCGGACCTGATGAGACGGCCCTCCCCCACCCCTACCAGCTCCAGCCGCTTGACGGACCCGGCCCGACGACTTATCTTGCGGACGGTGCGGAGAAAGTCCCCATGACCCAACGTCCCCCGGTATGGGACCTCACCTTCCAGCACGACGACGTCGACAGCAAGCTCGTCGCCGCCCTCGAGCGTCTGGCCCAGGCCTTCCGGGTCCTTCTCTGGCGGGTCGGCCAGACCCACGGCTTGAGTCCTATCCAGGTCCAGTTCCTGTGTTACTTGTTGTATCAACCCGAGGCGCACCGCCGCGTGAGCGGCTTGGCCCAGGCCTTCCGGCTGACCAAGGCGACCGTCAGTGACGCCGTGACGGCTTTGGAATCCAAAGGTTTAGTCCGTCGCCGGCCCGACATCTCGGACCGCCGGTCGTCCGTCCTGGACCTGACGCCTGACGGCCGCCGGCTGGCCCGTCGCCTGGCGGCGTGGGCCAACACTGTCCGGGACTCCCTGAGCTTTGCAGGACTGGACGAGAAGACGTCCGTCTTGAATTTCCTGATGCGGCTTATCGTCGAACTCCAGCGGGCCGGCGTCATCACGGTCGCCCGGATGTGCCTCACCTGTCGGTTCTTTCGACAGGATGTCCACCCCGGCACGCCGACGCCCCACCACTGTGCCCTGCTGGACCGACCCTTGGGGCCGACGACACTGCGCGTCGATTGTCCGGAACACGTCGGCGCCGAGGCGGCTATTTCCATGGGGAACCCGGGTCAGCGCTCCTTGTTGTAATGTAGCCATGTCACAGTCCGAGGAACCCGGATGAGCCGGTCAGCCGTTTTGGACGTACCGGCCGTGACGTCGTACCTGATTGATCCCAGGGCTGGGCAGAGGAGCGCTTCCTCCGAGATGCACCCGAGGGGGACAGGTCCTCATTCAACACGTGCAGACAGGAACTCGGAGAACATACCGGCGCCGACGAGTCCGTCGGGGCCGGCTGGAGAGTCAAGCCGTAGAGGGAGGCTTCTGGCCTATGGGCCAGGCCGACGCCTCGTCGGCCATTCTTCAAATTCATAATCCTGTACCTTGTATCTCGCATCCCGCGCCACGCATCCTGGTACCATGCAGACACGCATCTACCGCATCATCGTACTACCAGGCGACGGCATCGGGCCCGAGGTCATGGCTGAGGCCTTGCGGGTCCTCCGGGTCGTCGAGCGACGGTTCGGCGTCCGCTTCGAGTTTCATGAAGACCTCATCGGCGGGGCCTGCATCGAGCGCTACGGCGTGGCCCTCCGGCCCGAGACCCTGGAGCGGTGTCGCCGGGCTCACGCCGTCCTCTTGGGCGCCGTCGGCGGCCCTCGATGGGACGACCCGCGAGCGCCTGTCCGACCTGAGCAGGGACTCCTGACCCTCCGGAAGGGTCTCGGCCTCTTCGCCAACCTTCGGCCCGTCCAGACGTACCCATGGCTCCAAGAGGCGTCTCCCCTTAAGCCGGACGTGACCCGCAACGTCGACTTCATCGTCGTCCGGGAGCTGACCGGCGGGCTGTACTTCGGACGGCCCCAACGCCAGTGGCGGAACCGCCGGGGCCGTCAGGCCGTCGACACCCTTCGATATTCGGAAGCGGAAATCCGACGGGTCCTGCTGGTCGCCTTCGAGCTGGCTCGCCAGCGGCGCCGACGGCTGACCAGCGTTGATAAGGCCAACGTCCTCGCCTCCAGCCGCCTCTGGCGGGCCCTCGCCGAGGAAGTCGCCCGGGCGTATCCCGACGTGGAACTCCGTCACATGCTGGTCGACACCTGCGCCATGCAGTTGGTCCGGCGGCCGGCCGACTTCGACGTCCTCGTGACCGAGAATATGTTCGGCGACATCCTGACCGACGAGGCGGCCGCCCTGACGGGGAGCCTCGGTTTACTTCCGTCGGCCAGCCTGGGCCGACGCCGCCGGGACGGTACAGGCCTGGGCCTCTACGAGCCCGTCCACGGGTCGGCCCCCGACATCGCCGGCCGAGGCGTCGCCAATCCCATCGGCATGATCCGGTCGGCCGCTCTCATGCTCCGCTACTCCCTGGGCTTGCCCCAAGCGGCCGAGGCCGTCGAACGGGCCGTCGAGGCCGTCCTGGCCGCCGGATACCGGACGCCCGACATCGCCGCGCCCGGGACGACCGTCGTAGACACGATCACGATGGGCGAGCGCATTGCCGCCGCCCTTGGAAAAGGTGACGGGGAGATGGCATGACAAAGTCCCAAGGCCTCCCGGTCCGTCCGGCTCTCGGCGACGACTTCTCCCCAAGTACGGTCCCCATTGTCCTGTCATCCGTTCAGCGAAAAATTACCGCCCTC